>SGZB01000017.1 GCA_004321735.1 Flavobacteriales bacterium
GATACTAGCCCATTATTTTCTTTTCTGAAAGCAAGTTGACCTAAGACTATTCCTCCAATTAGAATTACAGCTCCAACAACTTGAGAAACTACATCATTTTCGTAATGAGTTCCTAACATAAATTGCATTACGCCATATATAACGTTAACAAGCCCTGTAAGAAGACCGTATTGATAAATAAATTTTGATGTTTTCATATTTTAATTTTTTAGTTAATTTTTAGTTTATAGTTATAATTTAAAAAGTATTTGTCTTCTATAAAATCTTCAATTTTATCAATATCATCTTCCAACTTATCATTAGAACCAAGGTTTATAATATTAAAAGAAGTGACCATAAACAGCCCAATACTTAACAATATAATCGTTGAATTTTTTACATTTTTATCAGATAAAAGTTTAATCAAGAAAATCGACAAAAGAAGAATACTTATTATGAAATTAATATAGATCATTATTAAAGTTAGCGCCGGCAAATCTACAATAATTGTTTGTAGTAAAGCCAAAAGTTCGTTGTTAGGTTCGAATAATGAAAATTGTATAATAATTAGTGCTATTAAAAATATTCCAAGAATTGCAGTAATATACATTATAAGAAAGATTATCAATACTTTGGGGATTCTTTTTATAATAGGGGACAATATCTCAAATGCTTGCCCTACTAACTTAAAAGGAAAAATAAAGATTCTGTAAAATTTTGAACCCACTTTTGAGACATTTTCACTGTCCATAATTTTGTTCTTACTCTCTTTAACAAACTTTTCAACATTATCTACATTTAGATTTATTCCTGACATATCCATTTTCTGTTTTATAGTCTTTGCGTATTTACTGGAAATCCATATTAATATATATAATCCGAATCCGAAACCATTGACAAAAATGAGTGCTATAAAAAATAACCTTATAATAAATGCATCAATAGAAAAGTAATTAGCTATCCCTTGAGCAATTCCAGCTATAATTTTATTTTCGTGATCTCTGTAGAATTTTTTTCTTTTTGTAGAACTAACTATGCTAGTCTTGGGCATCGCAATCCAACATATCAAGTAAAAGAAAAAACCAAATCCTCCAACTGGAATTGTCAAAACAAATAATAGTCTTGTAATAAAAGGATCTATTTTGAAGTAATCTGAAATTCCAGAAGCAACACCAGCAATTATTCTATCATTGTTATTTCTTCTTAATTTGCTAAAATCTTTAATGTTGTTATTTTCAATCTCTAGATCCTCAAAATCTTCAGGCTTACCCATGATCTCAATGATTTTTGCAATATGTTTAGAATTGATTACCTCATTTGCATTGTTTGAAATTGAATATAAATTTTCTGAAATTCGATTTTCAAAATCCATGAAAATTTCTTCAGAATCTTCATAGGAAGAAAAATACATTTTAATTGAATTGAGATACTTTTGCATCAAATCAAATGCATCATCTTCAATATTGTATATTGTCCCAGATATATTGGCAGTTACTGTTTTTTTCATTTATTGTTTATAAGATTTTGAATTGATGAATTCACTTCAACATAGCTAGAAGTTAACTCAGTCAGATAGTTTTTACCATTTTTAGTTAAATGATAATACTTTCGTGGCGGACCCTGTTTTGACTCAATCCACTCACTATCAACAAATCCTTTATTTTTTAATCTACTTAGCAAAGGATACACAGTTCCCTCAACAACTATAATCTGAGATTCATTTAATTTCACAATGATCTCAGAAGTATATAGCTTTTCTTTAGAAAGAACCTGGAGAATACAAAACTCTAAAAGCCCTTTTCTAAGTTGAATTTTAAAGTTTTCGCTACTCACTCAGCTCTTCTTTTCTTTCAATTTTTACTGTGATTACATCGTCTTTTTCATCAGCAGAAATGATCCATTCACCTTCTAATCCTTCAACATTTTCTCCATCAATATGTAAATCAATTTTTTGATCTACGGTGACATTTGGTTTTACATCAATACAAGAAATCAATGTAAAAAGTGTAAATAATAATATTAGTTTTTTCATTTTTTAATTTTTATTTTTTTATGAGCAGAAAAATGGAGATTAATACTAAAACTAAACTACCAAAAGTGCGAGACAGAAATTCAATCTGACTCATTGGTTCTCCTTGAAAACCAAAAGTATAAAGAAGATTTAGTGTAGCTATTACAATTAATACTATTGGTAGAGTTATTTTGAGTTTGTTCATATTATTTTAGATTTAAAATTCTTTTAAATGTTTTTATTTCACATCTATAGAAATTTCTAATTTTCAGTAGAAACTTTTTCATGATGATTCATTTAAATTATCATAAAACTTTGCATAACTAGTTTGCATATAGGGTGCTAAAAAAATAAAACCAATAAATAATGTTAAAACTGAAAGAATTGCCCATCCAATAAAACTTAATTCAAGAAGAAATAATTTCAATCGTTTCCCACTCATTAAATTCCAACTTTCTTTTAACGCATCATATCCGGAACTATTTTCATCATTAGCTATAATAAACCATGTTTGTGAAAATGATAATGACAGATAAACAACTGGAATTAAAATAAATGGAATCGCCCCTAGTATTAAAAAAGCCCAATTAATTTCAGGACTTAATGCATCTGTTAAGGCAGGATCATATAAAGGCAAATCCGATTGAAGATTAGTTGGATTAAATTTTTCAGACCATTCGCTTATCTTATCAATAAAGTGCATAAAAGTTTCTCTTCCTAAAACTAAAAATGCCCAAAGAGCAAGTCCGATTCCCATAGTTGTGAATACGATTAAAATAACAATCAGATAAGAGACAAGACTAGCTAAAAACTGATTTTTACTTTTAAAAGCTATAAACAGATCTTCAATCTCTACAGACTCATCTCTAGAAACCTTTAAAAAGAAATAAAAATAACCGACTAGAAAAGGTCCTGTTAAAATCAATTGCCCTAGTCCCCCAACAACTGGAATTAATCCAATAGCTCCAGTGATAATCATATATATGAGAAAAGCTCCAATTGAAATTCCCCATTTATCATTATTTAATGAAGCTAAAGCTTCAGATTTTAATAAAATATTATTTTTCATTTTTTAATACATGGTACTTTGTTATACATAGTAGCAAAGGTAAAAAAAATTTAAGCCTTTCTAAAAAATTTATAATAAATTAAAAATCCAATTAATGCTACAAGTATATATGGGATTGCCATAAGGTATACAATACCATCGTTCAAGCTTTCTGCAACTTGTTGATCAGCACCTGACTCAAGTACTGCTTTACACATGGAACATTGAAAATAGCTAATCATTAGTAATATGGTGAAATCATTAAATAAACAATAACCCCAGTAACAGCTACATACAACCAGACTGGAAAGGTTATTTTTGAAATCTTCTTATGAGAAATAAATTCTGAAGTAATTGCTCTAGTATAGCTTGTTAAAACCAAAGGGATAACTATAATTGAAAGCAATATGTGTGAAATCAAAATAAAATAATACACGTATTTAATAACTCCTTCCCCTCCAAATGGAGTAGGATCAGTTGTCATGTGATAAGCAATATACATTACAAGAAAAATCAATGATAAGCCAATACATAATTTCATCAATGCCTCATGGATCTTTCTTTGACCATTTTTTATAAAATACAAAGCAGCTATCAACAGCAATGAAGTTAGTGCATTTATACCAGCATAAATTGGAGGTAAGAATGTTAATGGCTCGGCATCTGGAATTCTAACAGTAAACAATATTACCACAACAACAGGTACTAACACTGATGCAGCTATTACTAACGGTCTATATTTTTTTGATTCAGCCATTTTTTAATAATTTTCTAATATCCTCCTTAATCATATCAATTCCTTGTTTATCAGCAGAGGGGTTTTCTATCCCAAGATAATAAACTATGGGGTTACCATTTGAGTCTTTTCGAGAACGAATGTATCCATTTTTATCAATAAGAGCAAAAAACCCTTGATGCTCAAAGCCACCAGCAACTGCAGGATTAACTCCAGCGAAAATATTAAAGCCAGAATTTGACAGCTCATATACATCATCTATTTTACCCGTTAAAAAATGCCAATTTTGAGATTTAACATTAAGTCTCTCAGCATATTTTTTTAAGACAACTGGTGTATCATTGACAGGATCTATAGTAAACGAAGCTATTCCAAAATCATCACGACCCCCAAACTCTTCATCTAATATTTTCATATTCTGATTCATCTCAATACAAATTGATGGACATGATGTAAAGAAAAATTCAGCGACATAAACTTTTCCTGAGAAATCTTCATTTGTAACATAACGATTATCCTGATTTTGAAATACAAATTCAGGAACTTTTCTTGATTCACCATTTAAATTAATAAAAGACAACTTAGAAGATTGACTTATCTCTTTTGTTCTGCTTGAGTCAGATACTCTGTTATCGTTAACTCGATTATTTATTCTTGGAATAAACCAAAAAGAAAAAATTATGATTATTATAAATAAGCCTATGTATGACTTTCTTTTAAACATGATTACTTAAAAACATTATTCTTTTTCAGCGCCATTCTATATTCAGCTAAGATAATTTTAACATCGTCTAACATATTGTTATTGATATCTGCAACTGACCTAGAATCATACCCAAACTTTATGCCATCATCATCATCTCTACCTCTTAAAGCTTTTGACTTATCAATAATAAATGCATATGGTAATCCTAAGTCACTTCCTAATTCAATATTAGTAGATAAGTTATTATATAAACTAATGATTTTTGAATCTCGTAGATGAATAAAATGCCAGTTTTTCATATCAGTATCAGTACCTGATGATAATTTCTCTTTTAAGTTTTTTGATTTTAATTCATTTCCCTCGGGAACAATAGACACAAACTGAAAGTCCTTAAATTGATAGAATCTTTTATAAATTTTCTGATTCAAATTTAATGCATCACCTTCTCTATCTTCAATATCATTTCCAAGGAATGTTACAATTGATATGTTATTTTCAAATGTATGATTAGATAAACTTTCAAGATCCTGAATTGAATCTGTTAGTATTGGAAGCTTGGCAAAATTATTAATTCCAGATGCAAAAAACAGGTATGCAACTAAAGGCAAGATAAAAAGTACGGCAAGAACAAAATATTTTTTCAATTGTGAAAATTAGAAATCCCAACTCACGAAACCTTCGTACATCACATCATAAATATAATTACCCTCTACTAATAAAATAAAAGCAAGGTAAGCTATAAGAAAAATGAGAGTTATTACAACGGATGATTGAAGAGCAAATGATTCATCACGCATGTGCATAAAATCCCAAGTAATGTAGTAAGCTTTTACTATTGTCAAAATCAAAAATATCCAATTAATAAGTTTTAAATTCAAAAAAGAATTCATTAAAATCTCTGGCTTGACAATTCCTAAAACAACTTCAATAGCAGTTACTATTGAAAGAAAGATTAAAACACCCCATATCTTTTGAACATTGGATTTAAATTTTATTAATCCTCTAAATATTTCTAGTTTGTGTTCGTGTTGTCCCATAATCTATACCAAATAAAAGAAAGTAAATACAAAAACCCATACTAGATCAACAAAGTGCCAGTACAATCCAACCTTTTCAACCATTTCATAGTGACCTCTTTTTTCGTATGTTCCTAAAAGTACATTGATGAAAATTATAAGATTAATTATAACACCAGAAAAAACGTGAAAACCATGAAAACCAGTTATAAAGAAAAAGAAATCAGCAAAGAGCCTATTTCCATATTCATTTCTAATTAAATTAGCTCCCTCAACAACATATACTCCCTGTGAAACTTTTTCAATAGATTCTTCTCTAGAAAGAATAATTTTTTTGCCTTTTTCATCAATTTTTTCAGACCTTACTACTAGAGCAGGATTAGCTAAAAAACTGTTTGAAACTTCCTCTAACGTAAATATAGGAAGAGAAGCCTCATCTCTGTACCACAAGCCATTACTTCCTTGATGTCGTTCTCTCTCCTTTGGAACACTAACAACAAAATCTTTTAAAGCAATTCTTTTATTGTCATTGCTGGTATCAACAAATTGAATAATTTGACCTCCTTTAGTTTCAATTGCTCCATATTCACCTCTAATGAAGTTAGCCCATTCCCATGCTTGAGAACCAACAAATACAGCACCACCAACTATAGTAAGTAACATATAAAATGCTACTTTATTTTTGTTATTATTATGACCTGCATCAACGGCTAACACCATTGTTACAGATGAAAAAATTAGAATAAAAGTCATCAGAGCAACATAGTACATTGGCGCATCAACACCATGCAAGAACGGGAAGTGTGTAAATACTTCGTCAGCTATTGGCCATGAATCAATATTCTTAAATCTAGAAAAACCATAAGCAACAAGAAATCCGGAAAATGTGAGCGCATCTGAAACGATGAAAAACCACATCATTAATTTACCGTAGCTAGCTTTTAGGGGCTTGCCTCCTCCATCCCAGTCATCTTGAATTTCAGCAGAGGAAATTGTCGAACTCATTAAATCAAAAAATTTTCAACAAAGTTAATGAATTTTTATCCAATGAAATACAAAAAAACAAACAAATAAACCCAAAGTAAATCAAGAAAATGCCAAAATGTTACTCCAAGTGAAAAACCCAATTTAGAATCCAGATACCTATCATAGTATGTCTTATAAAACAACACAGAAACAACAATCAATCCGGCAACAAGGTGTAAAAGATGAACAAAAGCTAAAACGTATATAAAAGAAGTAGTTACGTTGCTTTGTGCTCCTGCAAAATAATACCCCAAATCAATAAGATTATTAAATCCATTAAACTGAAGAATAAGAAATATTATTCCCAAAATAAAAGTTGTGGCTAAAAAAATAAGTGACCTGTTTTTTGACTTTCCTTTGTTTAGGAAAAATTTTGATAGTTGAATTGTCATACTACTTAGAACAATTACAAAGGTGCTGTATATGAATGATTGTGGAAGGGTAAAGTCAACTAACCAGTCTGGCCGTCCCTTACTCACAACATAAGCACTTGTTAATCCACCAAAAGTCATTGTGATACTTAACAATGCAAACAATAACATCATTTTTTTTGCTTTCTCTTTCTTGAGTCTTAAATCATTTTCACTCATAAAAACTTATCAATTAAATATATTATTTGAATCAAGGTTAAATATAATATGCTGGAATAAAATAATTTCCTAGCAGATGAAATATCCATTTTATTATACAAATTTATAGCTAAAACTAACATTATGATTCCAAGTGTCAAGATTGCAATTGTTGAGCCAAAACTTAAAGTCAAATCACCAGTTAGACCAGTATAAGGAAATACAGATATTATCATCATCCATATTATGTATAAAATAATTTGAAGTGCAGTACTTTTATCTCTATTTCCAGTGGGTAACATAATAAATCCAGCTTTTTTATAGTCATCATCTAACATCCAACCTAAAGCCCAAAAATGAGGAAATTGCCAAAAGAATTGAATCATAAATAAGGTTCCAGGTTCAATACCAAAACTTCCAGTTGCAGCCACCCATCCAAGCATGAATGGAATTGCCCCAGGTATAGCACCTACGAAAACTGAAAGAGGAGTTATTGGTTTTAAAGGAGTATAAACACATGTGTATAAAAAAACTGAAATCGCAGCAAAAAATGCAGTTTTATAGTTAATAAAGTACAAACACAATAGACCAATAAGGGTTAAAAAAACAGAGATCCAAAATGCATTTTGAGTCGTAATTTCTTTAGCTGGTAAAGGTCTATTTTTAGTTCTATCCATCAATGCATCTTTATCTTTTTCAATTATCTGATTAAAAGAATTTGATGCACCAACAATCGAGTATCCACCAACAACCAATAAAATTAGCTCATTAAAATCAACCACATCAACAGCTAGAAAGTATCCAGCTATAGACGAAAAAACAACACTAAGAGCTAACCTTGCCTTAGTTAAAGAAGTAAATATTTTAGCATTAATCAATTTGAACTAATAGGAGTGCAAACTTAGTTACAATTCAATAAGTAAAAAAATTAGAATATAATTTTATTGAAGCTTAAAAGTAATAGGGATACTAAATGGAACCCTCACAGGACGACCTCTTTGTTTTCCAGGTGTCATTCTTGGAAGTCTGCTTATGATTCTATTTGCTTCTTTTTCCAAGTTTTTGTCTGGTCCTCTAGTTCTAATACCTGAAATAGAACCATCTTTACCAATTGTGAATTGAACAAAAACCCTTCCTTGAATACCCATTTCTTGAGCAATTTCTGGGTATCTAAAATTTTTTGCAATATGCTTCTGAATTTGTGTTTGAAAGCAACTTCTTCTTTCAGACTTTGGAACTCTCTCACATCCAGGAAATAATGGAACATCCTCAATAATTGCAAAAGGGACATCCATGTCCATTTCTTCTTCAACAACCTCAACCTCTTCTACAATCTCCTCTTGATCAGTTTCAGTTGATTCAATGATCGTTTCTTCAATCTCTTCTTCATCTTCAACAACCTCAATTATTTCAGGCGCTGGTGGAGGAGGTGGTGGTGGTGGAGTTTTAATTTGTTCAGTGATTGGAATTTCTTCATCATCGTCATTATCAACATCAAGCGCAATATATCCATAGCCGTCATCATCATAATTCTTATACTCAATCGCTTGCCATGAAACTAGTAAGACTAGGAATAGTCCAATAGAAAAATAAAACGAACTCTTATTATTTAAATCAGCCTCTGGATTCTTTTTTAGTCTCATAGGTCAGCTAATGTAATTTTTTTTTATTTAAATGCAAAATAAAAAATCCAATTAAAGCTCCAGCTGCATTAGCTATAAAATCCCCCCATTCAAAGACTCGTCCAAATGGAAGTATCTCCTGAAAGATTTCTAACAATAAACCAAAAAAAATGGTCACCATTAATAGGGCTCTTAAATGATTTTTTTTGGTTTCAAGCTTTAATCCCCAAAATATTATAAAAAAAAAGTAAAGTAAACAATGAACAGCTTTGTCCCATTCCAATAGTTTTATAGATCTCAATTGCATTTGGACAGGTATCAATGATAATGATATCAAAAATAATGTATAGACATATGCTATATATTTTTTAATATATCTAACCAGTAATTTCAGAATAAGATTTGGAGTCTAAAAGTTCACTTAGCTGATCACTGTCTTCAACTTTAATTTTGATAATCCAACCCTCATCATAAGGTGATTCATTTATTAATTCAGGATTGTCATTAAGAGATTCATTAAATTCTAAGATTTCGCCAGAAACTGGTATAAAAAGATCCGAAACGGTTTTAACAGCTTCCACAGTTCCAAAAACATCATCTTTATTTAAATTTTCATCTATTGTATCAACTTCAACATAGACAATATCCCCAAGTTCACTTTGAGCAAAATCTGTGATTCCAACAGTAGCAATATCTCCATCAATACTAATCCACTCATGGTCTTTAGTGTACTTTAAATTTTCTCTTATTTCCATTTTTCTAATTTATACTATCCTTTATGAAAATACAATAATTAATTACCAAAATTATATCTCAATGTAAATCCAGACCTAATGTTTGTTTGCGGAAACGCAGAGGAAACTTCATATTTAGAAAACATGTGATCATAAAAGAAAATAGCAGAAAAGTTTTTTGTTAGAGCATAATCTGCAGAAAGTTTTGCTGAAACTAATGACTGGCCAGCTGAAACTTTATTGTCTTCAATATTTAAATTTCTTATTACGGTCATATTTTTTCTAAGGCTCATATCAAGTTTAACATTTAAATCACCAATAAAATTATTTGAGTTTGGTGCTAAACTTGAATTAATTCTCAAATTTCTGGCTCTGTATCCTAATCCAAACACATATTCATTTCCCCATGACTCAGTAATAAAATTATTTACAAGGCTTAAAGAAACAGCTCTGTCCTTAACAAAATCAAAATTTAATCTTAATGAATTATTAAAGTGAATATCAATCATGACTAAAGGATTGAATTGTTCAACTATATTTAAATTAGAATATGACATTTCACTCAGATAGTTACCAGACTTGTCAAACAAATCAGGATCGAAAGCAAGGTTAGATCTAAAATTATTAATAGTAAAATTAGATCTGTATGAATGTCCAAAAGATATCCTTTTAATGTTGTCATTTAATAAGTCCGAAGGAACTTCAACTTTCAATGCCCAATTCAATTTTGGATCATCAGAAATTGGGTTGAAAGCTATTTTTTGTGGATCAAATCCAAGAAAAGCAGACATGAAAGCTGGAATTAAAACCTGTTGACTGTTTTTTGAATAACCAATTGGGAAGCCCTCATTATCATATTCAATAATATTTAAATTCTTTTCTGAAATCAATCTTTCAGCTATAATCAATCTATTATTTTTCATTGTATCGAATACTTCAGAAAAGTCTTTATTTTTTTTCTTAAAACTTGTTCTAAGCATATTAGTTGATATTGAAAAATTACCATAATAATTTGGGTTTAAGGAACTGTAAAAACTATTGTCAACTCTGTAGTTTTCAGAAAAATTATTTGAGTAAGATCTATTAGCAATTAAGTCCAGTTTAATTATTTGAAAAAACTCTAACTCACCTAAAAGATCAAATTTTGAGTTGTAGATTTGTTTGAAAGACTCATTGAAAGTTGGGAAATCAGTTAACCATCCGTTTTTAGCTGCTTCATATCGAATATCTGATTGACTTCCAAACACAAAACCTAATGATGGTTTTGACGTTCCTAAAAATCCAATACTTGGTAAAAATCCAGGAAGGACTTTTCCTGAATTTTCAGAATAATTAAACCTCAATCTTCTAGTTGATTTAATTAAAGATTTTAATATGTTTTCGTCGGAGTTAAGCCAAGGTATTTCTCTGTAAATTTGGTTAAAATTAAAATTGAGTACAAAATTTTGAGTATTGGCATTCTGTATAGTATTTACTCTTCCTAAAATTTGACCGCTTTCAGATTTTATACTTGAAAAAACATCAGAACCTCTCTCCCAATTAAAATTACCTGTATATGTATATGATCCATCAATAAAATTTAAAAAAGGTAAATACTCAAAAGGTAAGATGTAATTCAGACTTAGACTCTGACCAAAATTATTTGGTGAACCGGTATTGAAAAAATTATCAAAAATTCCCAAACTGGAGTTCTGAAAATTCGTATCCTCAGAAATTATGTTAGAGTTAGTCGCACTGTAATTTAACCTAAGTGATCTGGTAATATTTTGAGATAATGACATTCTCCAATCAAATAAGAAATTTGTTTGTTTTAGTACAGGTAAAGCTATTTGATTATCAGAATTCACGCCGTTGTAATTTATTTCCCTAAACTTTTGACTATACAGTCTTCGATTATAATTTGCTGAAAAAGAAATATTTGACGGTAATGGATTAAAATTAAATTCTTTTAACCATTCTAATTTATTTGAATCTTTATTTATTAATTCTTTGAAGGGATAAAATGTTGCATCACTAAAATTATAAGAATAGTTTGCTGAGCTCTGTGTTGATTTTCTTTCAGAATATTCAAACTCATAATCACGATAATTATTTTCACTGTATGTGTGAGAAAAGTTTAAATTTTCAATATCATAGAATTTAGGTTCTTTATCACTTTTTTTATCCTTTGACAAGCCTATTAAACTAAAGCTTTTTGAAGTTGAAACTAAAGACGATTGATTCATAATTGAATCTTTATTTTCAGAAATATCGATCAGGTTATTTAATTCCAAATCATTGTGAAAACTATCGTATTTAGGCTTAGAAACTTCCTCAGAAAAAGTGTAACTCAAAGGTACATTTATACCCCATTTTTTTGGCAGTAATTGACCTGCATTTACATTTGTTACAAAATTATATTGATTATAATTTTCATTTGACCTCTCATTAGGAGATTTATCAATTGACCCATAACCATCAGATGAAAACTTATTACTAAAAGAGATATTTGCAAAATCAGCAATATTAGCATCAACACTAGCAACAGATGACCATCCACCAGAAGATTTTATATTTGATAATCGTAATTCATTGAACCAAACTTCAGCTGACAAATCTTTTCCATCTTGAGTTGATGGGTTTTTTAAACCAAGGACTATTGTGTTAACCCTACCTAGGGATGGATTACCTTTGATGGAAAATTTATATTTTTTTTCTCCAGGTAGTTGACTAAAAAGAGAAAACTCATCAATTTCATTTAAGTCATAATCAAAATAAACTGCTTCATTATTTAATATTTTATTTGAAATCAATTTTAATTTCATATCAATCAATTTTTTTAGATCGAGGTCTATTGAATTAAAATCTGGATTCCAAACCTCATCAGCTGTTAATATAGAACTGTTGAGTGTCGTTGGCGTTGGTTTTAATGGAATTTCAATCTGGTAATAGTTCTCATCTACATCACTACCCAATCTTATGAATGCTACTACACTTTCATCTAGGTTGTCATTTGAGCTTTCACTGGGTAATTTAGGTTTGTTAGTAACAGATTCAGCATGCATGTACATTTTAATCTTTTCATAATGTCTGAGATCAAGATTTGTATTTTTGTAAACAGCTCTTGAATCTTTAGATTTCAAATCTTTGACTTTAAGACTTAAAGATTGTTCGTTCTGTCTAATGATTGAATTATTATTATATATTTCCTCACGTTGAACATTAGGCGGTAAAATATAATTTACAGGTTGTCTGGTTTCATTTTCAAAAATATTTACAGCGCCAATTTCAAAGCTTGTTTCTGAATTAATAGAATTTGACTTATTTAGTGGCAGATTATATCTTTTCCAATCCGTCTTAACCAAGTCTAAAGTTGCAAATCTCAATGTAGTTGGATTTTCAAAATTTTCTAAAACCATCCGCATAAAACTTATCGATTTTAAATCATTGATTCCGTTAATTGCTTTAAAATATTGATCTAAATTTTTTGATTCATAGTATTCTTTAAATATTGGCACCTTAAACAATAACCATTTAGATTTTGAAGTATTTCCATTTGGGAGTTTAATCTCGGTTGTTCTTGTGTCAACAATAAATGGACTATTTTCAGAATTCATATTTTTAGTTATTGGAATTCTATATTCGAAATAACTATTAATACGATTCATCGTATTATCATTATTTACATCTTCAGTGTCAGGAAAATTAGTAGACCCTCTATTATTAGAATCATTTTGTATGGGTGAGTTTCCTTCACTCCCATTATAATTTTTATATCTGTCTAAAATTCCTCCGTCTGCATCTAAATAATTAATAAAATTGTCGTTTGCAGGATCAGAGAGATTTCCATTTGTATAGAAATTAATTTCCTCTGAATCAGAAAGACCATCATATCCAACATCTTGCATTTTTCTCTCATCTTCTAAAGAACTGAATGCATATGTAAGGGATTGGCTGGAAGGCGTTACACCCCAATTTGATAATTGAGAATTATTATTATTCTCTGTCGGTAAACCATTTTCAAATTGTTTTTTTCCATCAGGTAAAATATCTTCTGAAATATTTCCTAGATGAAATACTAACTCTCCGATCTCAATTGATTGACTATTATCATCAGAAAAATTATCCAATACCCAAAATTGAATGTACTCTACATTGGTTTTTTTAAAATTGGTACTATTTATTTTTCTAGTAATACCAGACCAATTATTTCTAACGTTATTTAAAAAGTCTGAACTTAAATTATTGTTATAAGGACCTTTCTCATTAGGGTAAATTGTTATATCAAATGTATTTTGTGTCCTTGATTCACCTTGATAAAGATCAATTTCTGGAAAAATTTCATCTACGAAAATCCTTCTTACTGAGTTTAGTGAAATTTCATCTAGACTAATATTCTGTGGCCGTCTTGAGGAATAAAATATTGGATCAATTGTATACCACGATAATCTTGCCCTGTAATGACCTGATCTCAAATCATTATTACCAAAGTTATATCCAGGGGCATCTACAGGGATACTTGACAATTTCCAAGATTGAACATCTCTTAAATCAATTCTATTTTGACTTCCCTCAAAATCATCAATATATACACTTGCTATATCATCATAACCAGATTTTCGTGGACTACTAGATCTTAAAAAAGCAAGTTCAGTTTTTATTGAAATATTAGATTGAATATCTGTATCTACATTTGGAAGTTTATTAGCCATCCTTGTTAAAAAAGGAACTTCATTGTAATATGTAGCATTAAGACCAAATGACGTATTGTTCACAGGTTCAAAACCGTAACTAGATTTTCTAGAAATTGATCTTTCGCTTAGGTTCAATAAAGTTGCTCCAAATTTAAATTTATCACTTACAATATGCTCAATATTAAAACCAGAAAATCTTCTTTTTTGCTGATTATAAAATGAGTTGCTTTCTGTCGAAATTTCTATTGGAATATTTGAATTTGCAAGTGCTTGATTAATAATATCAACATTTCCTGTTTGATAATTTACTATATAATCAACACCTTCCTGCAATACTCTTCCACCGGCAGTAACAGTGACAGAACCTTGTGGGATATTAAATTCACCGGTATCAATACCATCTCCGGAAGATGATGATTTATACTTACCAACTATTTTAAATTTATTTTTTTGAAAATATTTTTCTGCAGTTGTTTTACCATAGCTATACAGTTCATTAAAAACATATTCATTTTGATTTTTATTAAAGGTTGAATTATCATCATAGTTTTCATTATTACTTGATCTAAGTTTTTCAAATAAAAATTGCCCAAAAGGTTCAATTACAGGAAAAATTAATAATCCTTGGTTTTTAATAATTGTTATTCCTTCAATTGCATCAAAAAAACCATCTCCATCTTCTTGTAGATTTCCGTTCATATTCAATCTGTCTAATTCAAAAACATTTAATAATCTTTTTTTATCCAATCCACTTGGCCATGTATTATTATCAACAGCTTTTATATAATTTAGTGGTGAAGGATCATTATAGTATATGTTCAATCTAAAATCATCCATTGATAATTGGTTAGCATCTAGATTGTAAATATTTTTCATCATTAGCTTCCATACAGGTTGTCTTACATTATTAATATTGCTTTTTAGCAACTTGAGCACTAAACTTTTCCTTGTTACACTGTTTTGAGATTGATCAACTGAAACAATTCCATCATCAGAAAATTCACCAACTTGGAATATTTCACCATTATAGGAATATTGAAAAGAAACTGCTAATACCTCATCATTATTAAGTGACTGATTGAGAGAAATAAAACCTAGTTGCTCATCTAAAGTGTATTCACTCTGATCTAATAATCTAGCGTTTTCTAATATTGAGTAATCTGAGCCTTCTTTAAATAAATTTCCGCCAACAGAAAAACCATTAATCACATTTGAAATATCTCTTATGTTTTCATTCAGAAAATTTTGACCAATTCTGTCGGGATCAAAATTATTAAGTCCATTATATGGGTTTAAATCTGAATTGTTGCTGAGAAAGAAATTGTTTACTAATTTATCTGCATTTGTAAATTTTGGATCAATTTCAGCTAAGTCTTGAAAAGCAACCAGGTTTCTTACATTTTCAGTATCGTTTGACCTATTAGTTATCCAAACCTCTATCCTAGTAATTCTGACCTGCGAATCTATGTAGGGATAAGATTTTAATGAATTATCATAGTTTTTTCTAAAATAGTGTGATAAAAAGTAATGCTTATTACTTTCGTAATCAAGTGGACTTAGATTAAATTCAGATTGACCTCCACCAGATTTTGAGCTTAGAGTTTTAGATTGAGATCTTTGTTCAGACAAAACCGCATCTATAGTTGTATTTCCGAATTTTAATTGAGTTTTTAATCCAAAAAGATTTTGAGCACCACTTATAAGCGAGCTGCTAACAGGCATGCTTACATTTCCAATTTCTATTTTTTGAATTATATCATCTTCATTAGGTGTATAATCAAGCTTTATCAAATTTTGAAAATCAAAAGTAGATTGTGAATCATAGTTTGATTTAATATTTAGCTTTTCACCAATTGTCCCATTTAGACTTAAAGAAACAGCTTGGTTAAAATCTAAAGCAATATTACTTTGATTTCTAATTGGAATAGAAGGATTCTCACGTTTACTATATTTGCCACCAATGTCTAATCCTACTGAACCTTGTATGTCTAAATCAATTTCATTACTTCCAAAAATACTTTCAAAAAAACTTGAATTAACATATAAATCTGGAAGTAAGCCACGCTTATTAATATCATCATTTTCGTCCTCTAGAATCGAGATTTGTTCTTTAAAATAATTATTAATTAAACTCTTTCTGAAAATTTCCCGGTATTCTTTAGGAGTTAGCTTTAATGGTAATCCTGAGGCAATATTTCCTAATTTATTCTCAAGTAAGTATAAGTTTAGTTTTGAATCGTATTTGTACTTTGATATAAAACTTTCCGTGCTTTGTAGCTTAAATTCACCAACATAAACTGCATTATTAATTGTATCTAAACTTATTCGATTTTGAGCATTGACTTTAGAGAAAAATAATATTAAAAAAAATACTACTGAAAATTTATATCTAAAGGCCAGCATAAATAAAAATCAAACTATAAATTATTTAATGCTCTTTTTATTAGCAGTTCAGTTGATATTTCAGGCTCATCTGATTTTATTTTTGAAACTATTTTGGTTGTTTGTTTTCTTGAGTATCCAAGAACTTCTAGTGCAGAGATCGCTTCTTCACTTTCTTTAGGGATCAGTTCAAAATCACTGTCATTATTATCAATTCCAAGAATTTTATCTTTCAACTCCAATATTATTCTCTGAGCAGTTTTAGATCCAATTCCTTTTATTGATTGTACTATTGAAACCTTTTCATTTGCAATTGCAGAAACAATTTCAGTTGGACTCAATGAAGATAGCATTACTCTAGCTGTGCTAGCCCCGACACCAGAGACAGAGATTAACAACCTAAATAATTCTCTTTCTGACTTTGTAAGAAAGCCAAATAAAGAGTGAGAGTCTTCTTTTATAATCAAATGAGTAAATAATTTTATATTCTCTTCATCAGATAATTTTGAAAAAGTATTAAGAGAGATATTAATACTATATCCAATGCCATTACAATCAACAACTAATTCTGTCGGCGATTTTTCAACTAATCTTCCTCTGATCTGTGTAATCATATATACAATTTACAATTTTCTGTTCTGAGCATCAACAACAGCTATTGCAGACATGTTGACAATTTCTTCAACACTAGCCTTTAACTGCAAAATATGTGCAGGTTTTTCAACTCCCATAAGAATTGGACCGATGGACTGAGCTCCATCCAATTCTTTGATTACTTTATATGTAATATTTGCAGAATCTAAGTTTGGAAAAACAAGAACATTAACCTTCTGACCTGATAATTTAGAAAATTCAAATTTGTTTTTGAGCATTAATTTATTGAGGGCAAAATCAGATTGTAAAGGACCATCAACAGTAAGATCAGGAAAACATCTGTTAAGAAGTTTTACAGCATTGGAAACTTTTTCAACTGAATCATGAACAGCAGATCCAAAATTTGAGAAAGAAAGCATTGCAATGACTGGTGAAAAACCAAAAACCTCAGCAGTGTAAGCTGTCATTTTAGCAATGTGAGCAAGTTCATTGAATTTAGGATCTATATTAATAGAAGTGTCAGACAAAAAGATAGGACCTTTACTGGTTATCATTAAATTTGTTGCTGCAACTTTTCTAACACCATCTTCTTTACCAATTATTTTTAAAACAGGTTTAATAACCTCAGGGTAACTTCTTGAATATCCAGAGATGAATGCATCTGCTGATCCTTGTTTTACCATCATACATCCAAAGTAGTTCCTGTAATTCATTAACTGTCTCGCTTTTTTAAATGAAAGACCTTTATGTTTCCTTATTTCTACAAATATTTTAGCATATTTATCTTTAATTTTATCGTGTTTAGATTCACTTAAATCAATAATTTCAACTTCATTTTCATATTCAATTTCACTTCTCATCTTCTCTATTCTTTCTCTGCTTCCAAGCAATATTGGAATTCCAATACCTTCCTCATGAACAATTTGAGCTGCTTTTATTACATCTAATTTATCAGCCTCAGGATATACAATTCTCTTTGGATTATTTTTTGCTTTAGAAATTAGTAATCTTATAATCTTATTGTTATTTCCTAATCTTGAAGCAAGTTCATTTTCATACTTAGTCCAATCTTCAATATTTTCTCTTGCAACACCAGAACTAATCGCAGCTCTTGCAACTGCTAACGGCACTGTCGTAATTAATCTTTGATCAAATGGTTTTGGAATAATATAGTCTCTACCAAAAGCAAGTTTTTTTTCTCCATATGCAATATTCACGTATTCAGGTACAGGTTCTTTTGCAAGCTTTGCCAAAGCGTGTACTGCAGCCATTTTCATTTCTTCATTTATTTTGGATGCCTTGACATCAAGAGCTCCTCTAAAAATAAATGGAAATCCAAGTACATTGTTAACTTGATTTGGATGATCACTTCTTCCAGTTGCCATAATAATATCATCTCTTGTGCTTATTGCAAGCTGATAACTAATTTCTGGGTCAGGATTAGCCATAGCAAAAACAATTGGATTTAAAGCCATTGTCTTTAGCATTTCAGCAGTAAGCATATTTGATTTTGATAAACCAATAAAAATATCTGAATTTTTTACAGCATCACTTAATGTTTCAACATCATTTCTTTTCGAAATAAAATCTTTTTTTTCTAATGTTAGATTATCTCTATTTTCATTTAACGGTCCCTTGCTATCAAACATAATTATGTTTTCAGCTCTAATCCCTAGTGCTTTATATATTTTTCCACATGATATTGCTGCAGCTCCTGCTCCGCAAATAACCATTTTAACTTCATCAATTTTTTTATCAGCAATTTCTAATGCATTTATTAATGCTGCCCCAGAGATAATTGCAGTTCCGTGCTGATCATCATGCATTACTGGAATATCCAACTCATCAACTAACCTTCTTTCAATTTCAAAAGCGTCAGGAGCCTTAATATCCTCTAAATTTATTCCTCCAAATGTTGGTGAAATATTTTTAACTGTTTGAATAAATTCCTCAATATTATTTGTATCAACTTCAATATCAAAGACATCAATATCAGCAAAAATTTTAAACAAAAGCCCTTTCCCTTCCATTACTGGCTTTGAAGCAAGAGGTCCAATATCCCCTAAACCAAGTACAGCAGTTCCATTAGAAATTACAGCAACCAAATTTGACTTGGATGTGTATTTATAAACATCATCAGGGTTTTCATTTATTTCTAAACATGGATATGCTACACCAGGTGAGTAAGCTAAAGATAGATCTCTTTGAGATTGATGACTTTTTGTTGGTACAACTTTAATCTTCCCAGGTATGGGCTTTGAATGATATACTAATGCTTTATGTCGCTCTCTTCTTTGACTCATCTACTTTACAAAATAATTAAATACTAAGTCTCCAATGTAATATCCTAACCCTAAACACAATGGGTAAATTATGAACAACCATATATAATCAAAGAAATTATAATTATTTGGTTCATTTTTTGTAAAACTGTTAAGGAAATCATACCATGAAGCAATTCCTAATTTTGAAACCAAACCATTACATATTATCGCTATTATTAAAATAAAAACACCAATTATGTATAGTCTAAACATAAGTTTCAAAAATAGTCAATTCAAAATATCTCAAATCAATAATACATTTTAAATTATATTTACAGGCCACAGTGAGAGTACTTAAAGACATATTTATATTTACTTTATTAATATTTTCCTTTAGTTTATCAGCTCAACTTAGCAAGATTCATTATATACCACCACTTACCTCCGCTGATATCGGGGGAAGCTTTCCAATAGAACCTGGTGATCAATATTTTTATATATCAACACCAAGCACCTCAATTGTTAATTATAAAATAAAAACTGGTCAAGGTAATATTTGGCAGGAAGGAACTGTATCTAATGCTAATCCTGTTATAACTCCTGCTGTTAATTTTGATGGAGATTATTATCAACATTTATTTATTAAACCCAGTTTTGCAGGAACAATTGTTAATGCTGGCTTTACCATTGAAGCTGACTCTGAAGTTTATGTTTCGGTAAGATTTAATGCAAGAAAAGGAGGTGGAGGAACTGGAAGTTTCTATCATGCAGGAGCGATTGTTTCAAAAGGAGAATCTGCTTTAGGAAAAAGATTTATGGTTGGATCTCTAAGAAATAGATACCCCCAGAATGTCTCTTTTTCTTCTTTAATGGCTACTGAGAATCTAACAACTATTAAATTCAAACTTCCCTCAGGTGTTGCAACTTACAGTGGAAAAACAGGTGAATTTGAAATTGTTTTGAACGCAGGTGAATCTTATCTAGTCGTTGCAACAGGAACCGATAACCATCTTTTAGGAACATCAATAGAATCAGATAAAGACATTGTAGTTAATACTGGTTCAGGAACTGGATCAAATGCAAATGATAATGGCGGACAAGATTATGGCATGGATCAAATTGTTGGAGAAGATTTTATTGGTTCTGACTATATTTTTATAAAAGGGGATGGAGATAGTGATTGGGAAAAAGCACTGGTTATTTCAAATCAGGATGATACTGATGTATATGTTAATGGACAATTATGGAGGACACTTAACAAATCTGAATATGCATTTATTAGTGAGTACAATAATGGTAATATGTATATCAGCACAAATGATCAATCAAAAAAATTATTTGCATATCAGAGTTTAGGGAGAGTTTATACCAGTGGACAATCTAGAGCTGCTAATCAAGGAATGTTCTTTGTTCCTCCACTAAGCTGTTCAACAAGAGGTAATGTTGACAATATAGCAAAGATTGATGATGTTGCAGGAGAAGAATATACAGGAGCAGTAACATTTATTACAAAAAAAGGGGCAGAGATTTTTATTAATGGTCAAGAGATTTCTACAGTTTCTGATTCGGACGGACCCAATAATGTAACAGGAAGAGATGATTACGTTACATACAGAGTTGATAACTTGAAAGGTAATATTTCTGTTACCGGAAATGATGAACTTTATGTAGCTTATTTTAATTATAATGGTGCTGCAACAACTGGTGGGTTTTATTCAGGTTTTGCAAAACCTCCAAAGTTTGAACTTGATGTTGATTTAGAAACTCTTGGAAGTTGCATTAATGAAGATGGTACTTCAAACATAACCTTAAATGCATCAGATACATCCAATTTTGATAGAATTGTTTGGGAGGTAAAAAATAATCTTGGAAATTTCATTTCTACTGGAGTTGAAGGAGAAAGTTTTACGCCACAACAATCGGGAACTTACAGATTAAAAGGAATTTTAGACTGTACATCACAAGAGTTTGTGTCAACTGAAATACCCGTTAGTATATGTTCTGCAGATTTTGACAAGGACGGAATAATTGACAATATTGATTTGGATCTTGACAATGATGGTATTTCAAATTTTTATGAATCTAGGGGTGATGGAATTATAAATTTCGAGAATGTTTCAAATCTCGAATTATTCCTTGAAAAAGAATCTGCTAGAATCAGTGATATAGGTGCTGTAAATGATAGTGTTATTGCATTCGGAAGTGGGGTATATTACTTTAATGGATTAAGAGATAGATTTATATCTGAAGTGTATTCTGATAGGGAAGCTCAAATTGAATTCAATATAAGCTTTACTGAAAAAGTTAATGTTTTGATAAATGATTCTGACACTGATATAACAGCGGTTGAAGGTGAGGCATTTTCAATTAAAAGCTTACCTACATCAAATAATATTACACTTTTAGATCCAGATAATAATCTTCTTGTTGACACTAATTTTGATGGAGTTTATGAGGATGATGTAACGCAATTCTCCTCAAATGAAATAAGATTTAAATATAAAAGCAGGATTAATAATACATACGAATTTCACGCATCTCAAGTTCAAGGAATTATATTTAATCATTTCTTCGATAATATATCGACCACTCAATCGAGTTTCTATTCTCCTCAAGTAAAAATTTCTTCTTACAAATTAGATACCGATAATGATGGGACTGCAGATTACTTTGATTGGGATAGTGATGGTGATGGATGTAACGATGTTATTGAGGCTGGCTATTTTGATGGAGATAATGATGGAAGATATGATCAAGGTGATTACAATTATGATTTTGGAAATATTGATGAAAGAGGTAGAATTATAGATGATGGCTATGATCCAAATAGTGAACCCTCTAAGGATAACGCTGGATTATACTATTTTCAAAAAGTAGCAATAGCTCCAGTAATTAGTTCTCAACCGGTATCAACCATAGCATGTCAGGAAGGGTCTCAAGTTCAATTTTCTGTAGTAGTTGAAACTGATGACAACCCAAATTATCAATGGCAAATATTTAATAACTCTGCTTGGATAGATCTTACTGAAAATGAAACTTATGAGGGAGTAGACACTACAACTTTATCAGTAAATAACGTAGATCTTTCTATGAATGGAAATAAATTCAGAGTTCAAGTAAGTACGGATGAATATGCATGTTTAATTGATTCTAATGAAGATGTTACTCTACAAGTAGAGGAAAAATTACCTGAAGCAAATATCATTAATGATATTGTAATTTGTGATGATGACAGTGTTGGAAATGAAAGTGATGGATTCATTAATTATTTTGATTTTGATTCACAAATCAGCCTTATACTAGGAGAAAATCAAACGTTAGATAATTATAGTGTAACCTTTCATCTAAATGAAGAGGATGCAAATGATCTAAATAGTAATGGGTTAATTTCACCCTTTACAAATACGGTTTCTGGTGGACAAGAAATTTTTGTGAGAGTTACAAATTCTAACACTTTGTGTTATAATGCAAGTACTTCATTTAATATAGTAGTATCAGAACTTCCTGAAATAATTAATCCTGTTGTTACAGTAGAACAATGTGATAGTGATGATGACAATAATGGAATAACAAAATTTAATTTGTCTGAATATCAACCTCTAATATCAACTAATCACAATAACGAAAATTTTGAATTTTATATTGATGAAGAAAGAACAGTATTAATTGAAAATCCTGAAGACTATGAAAACACACAAAGTCCATTTAACCAAAGTATTTTTGTAAAAATAATAACAGATCAAGATTGCTACAGAGAATCTAGAATTGATTTAAAAATTGGTGCTAGTTTAATTGATGAAAATTTCATGGAAAAATATTCAACATGCGAAACATCTGCAGTTGAATCTCAAGATGGAATAGAATTATGGAGTTATGAAATATTTTCTCAAATAAATACTAAGCTAATTGCATCTGACACTAAATTTACTGATCAAAATGTTACAATTTCATATTATTCTTCAGAGGATGATGCCTTAACAAAAAGTAATAAAATTGATTTCGAAAACACTTCTTTTTCTTATTCAAATAAGACTGCTAATGTCCAAGAAATATGGGCATTGGTTATAAACAATGATTTAGATACTGTATCATGTTTAGGGTTAAAACAAGTAGCTACATTATATGTTGAACCAAGGCCGATTGCTAATGCTGTTACTATTAATAGACAATGTGATGGTGATAGCCCTGATGATTTAGATTCTCAAGATGGTAAATATCCTTTTGATGTTTCTTTAATTGAATCTCAAGTAATATTAGATCAAACTGATGTAAGTGTTTCTTATTTCGATAAAGATGGAAATGAAATTCAAAATTTTGGTCAATCACTTTTTTTAACAGAATCTCAAACAATTACAATAATAGTTGAAAAAGAACCAAGCTATCCTGATATAATAAACCCAGATGGGTTATGCTATGATGAAACTACGCTTGAATTCATAGTTGATGATTCACCTGAGTTTTTCCCGGTAACAATTCAAGCTCAATGCGATGATGGAGAAAATGACTCCGATGGTTTGTCTGAGTTTGATACAACTACCTTAATAGAAGATTTACTAGGACCAGATCAAAGCCTAGATGACTACTTTATAAAATTTGATTATACTGATGAAGATGGTAATTTACTTTCAGCTGATAAATTAAGAAATCCTTTCAATACAGCTACTCAGACTGTAATTGTAACTATAACAAATAAGTTAAATGAATCATGTCCTGCTGTCGGAGAAATCGATTTTG
>SGZB01000018.1 GCA_004321735.1 Flavobacteriales bacterium
TCACTGTACATTGAATTAATAAAATTAAAAGCAATTGCAGAAATTATTATAAATGTGAATAACTTTTCTCCCGGTAATTGAGAAATTCTTAACATTTTCCCTTTTTTTTTGAGATAAAAGTAGTTATTAAATTAGATTTTACTATTTTAGGGCCATTAAAAACCAATATTAATTATTATTATGGAAAATTTTTTAAACATTTTCTTACTGGACGTTCCTAACGACTTAGTAAGTTTTACGTTTTTCATTGGTACTATGGCCATGATGGCTGCATCAGCATTTTTCTTTTTATCATTAGATGCTGGGGGTGCTAAATGGAGAACTTCAATCCTAGTGTCAGGGCTTATCACATTTATAGCTGCTGTACACTACTACTACATGAGAGATGCTTCTGTTTCAGGAGAATCAGTAACATTTTTCAGATATGTAGACTGGATTCTAACAGTTCCATTAATGTGTGTTGAATTTTATTTAATACTACAAAAAGCGGGAGCACAGAAAAGTTTAATGTGGCAAATGATATTACTGTCAACTATTATGCTTGTTACAGGATATATCGGTGAAGCAGGACTTGGTGATGCTGTAGTTTGGGGAACAATCTCAGGTATTTCATACTTTGTTATTGTTTACATCTTATGGTTTGGTACTGCAGGTCAACTTGCTCAAAAAGCAGGTGGTGCTGTGCTAGACGCATTCAATGCTCTTAAGTGGTTTGTACTAGTAGGTTGGGCAATCTATCCAATTGGATATATGATTGGTACTGACGGATGGTATGACTTCGTTGACGCATTAGGATGGAACATGGAAGTTGTTTACAACGTAGGTGATGCAGTTAACAAAATCGGTTTCGGTTTAGTTATCTATAACCTAGCAGTAAGCGACAAATAAACAAACACTGAAACACTAACCATAATAAAGAAAACCACTCATTTTTGAGTGGTTTTTTTTACATTCTTTCTGGGCAATCAATACCTAGTAAGCTCATCGATAGTTTTATTTGATCTCCAACCTTTTTCGATAATGCTAATCTAAAAGAATTAACTGGTTGTTTACCAACAATGGAATATGATTGGTAAAAAGAATTAAACTGTTTTACTAAATTATAGGCGTAGTTTGCTATTAAAGAAGGATTTAAAGTATTGTATGCATTGATTAATATTGAATCAAATTGATCAAGGGTTATAATAATTTCCCTTTCTTTTAAATTAAAATCAGTATATAAATCATTTTTCAAGTTGCCATAACCCTTTGATAAAAGTGATTGAATTCTTGCATAAGTGTACTGTATGAATGGACCAGTATTTCCATTGAAATCAATAGATTCCGAGGGATCAAACAAGATTCTTTTTTTTGGATCAACTTTAAGAATATGATATTTTAATGCACCAAGAGCAATAGTTCTATAAAGCTTAGTTCTTTCTTCATCACTCAAGTCATTAATTTTGCCTAATGACTCTGAAATTTCTTTTGATTTACTAATCATTTGATTAATTAAATCATCAGCATCAACTACAGTACCTTCTCTACTTTTCATTTTACCGGAGGGTAGATCAACCATCCCATAACTTAAATGTTTTAACTTTTTTGCCCAAGGGTACTTTAATTTTTTTAGAATTTCAAATAAAACATTAAAATGATAATCTTGTTCATTTCCTGTTGTATAAATCATACCGAGCATCTCTGGATGGTCTTTGTATCGTATGAAAGCTGTACCAATATCTTGAGTAATATAGACTGAGGTTCCATCAGATCTTAGTAAAATTTTTTGATCAAGACCTTGTTCTGATAAATCAACCCAAATTGAACCATCCTTTTTCTTATAAAAAATATTTTTTTCTAATCCTTGCTCAACAATTTTTTTTCCTGTTAGGTATGTTTGACTCTCATAGTATAATGAATCAAAATCAACGCTTAGTGATTTATAGGTTTCGTTAAACCCTTCATATACCCAAGAATTTAATTTATTCCACAGATTTAAAACTTCTTTATCACTAGACTCCCATTTTAGTAACATTTCTTGAGCTTCGATAAAAATAGGAGTGCTTTTTTTTGCTTCATCTTCACTAAGACCTTTTTTTATAAGCTCTTTTACTTCTATTTCAAATTGTTGATTATATTTCACATAATACTTACCTACATAATGATCGCCCTTAATTGAATCAATTTCAGGTGAAGAATTATTACCATATCTCAACCAAGCAACCATAGATTTACAAATATGAATTCCTCTATCATTTATAATTTGTGTTTGATGAACCTCATTGCCAGAATATTTAAAAATCCTTGAAATTGAATCACCTAACAAAATATTTCTAATGTGCCCTAGGTGTAAAGGTTTATTTGTATTAGGAGATGAATATTCAATTAGAAATAGATTTTTCTGTGGTTTTGTTTCATTTTTACTTGAAATAAAAAAGTTAGAAAGAAATTGATTTGTTAAAGTAATATTTAAAAAACCTTGAATTAAATTATGTTTTTCAACGATATTTTCATCAGACTTTAAAAATTCAATTATTTCCTCAGAAATTTCAATAGGTTTTCTTTTTAGTAAAGGAATTAATGGAAATAATACAACTGTATAATCACCCTCAAATTCTTTTTTTGTTACATTAACATCATACTTAACATTATTGATAGAATAATTGTTTTTTAGAAAACTATCTATCTTTTTCCTTATGAAACTTTGAATCACCATAAAAAAGGTAATTTTCTATTAATTATGTTTTAAATGTTCTATGAGTTGAACCAACATAAACCTGTCTTGGTCTACCAATAGGGTCATTATTCATTCTCATTTCTCTCCAATGGGCAATCCACCCAGGTACTCTACCTAGGGCGAACATTACAGTGAACATCTCTTTTGGGATTTTTAAGGCTTTGTATATTATACCTGAATAAAAATCTACATTGGGATAAAGCTTTCTTTGTGTAAAATAAGGGTCATTTAAAGCTTCTTGTTCTAGTGACTTTGCTATGTCTAAAATAGGATCATCAATTCCTAAATCTTTTAAAACTTCATGTGCTGCAACTTTAATGATTTTTGCTCTAGGGTCAAAATTTTTATAAACTCTGTGACCAAAGCCCATTAATCTAAATGGATCAGATTTATCTTTGGCTTTTGACATATACTTTTTTGTATCACCACCGTCATTTTTTATTGCTTCAAGCATCTCTAAAACAGCTTGATTTGCTCCGCCATGAAGCCTACCCCACAATGCCGAAATACCAGCAGAAACAGAAGCAAATAAACTAGCTTCAGATGAACCAACTATTCTAACAGTTGAAGTAGAGCAGTTCTGCTCATGATCAGCATGGAGAATTAATAATTTGTTCATAGCATTAATTACAGTTTTATTCTCAACATAATCCTGATTCGGGACTTGAAACATCATTTTAGTAATGTTTTCAACATAACCTGCATTATAATCACCGTAATTCAATGGTAATCCTTTTCTTCTTCTGTGTACCCATGCCACTAGGATAGGAATTTTAGCGAGTAACTTCACAATTGAATTGTACATATACTCTCTATCATCTTCTATATTCTTCAGACTCATTTTCTTTTCGGGATTGAAAGCAATTAAGGCACTAGTTAATGAAGATAATATACCCATGGGGTGAGCTGATTTTGGAAAATTTTCTAAGATCTTTCTTAGATCTTCATCAACAATTGCATTTTCATTTATATCATTTAAAAATTTTACATATTCTTCATTCGTTGGCAATTCACCATAGATAAGCAGAAAGGCAACTTGTAAAAAATCAGCATTCTTAGCAAGATCTTCTATTGAGTAACCCCTATAACGAAGTATACCTTTTTCACCATCAAGAAATGTTATAGCACTTTTACATGAGCCAGTATTTTTAAAGCCAGGGTCAATTGTAATAAGATCTAGATCGCTTCTCAAAGAAGAAACATCCAATGCTTTTTCACTTTCTGAACCCCTAACAACATCAAAAAGATGTTCTTTACCTTCAAAAATCAGTTTTGCTTTATCGCTCATTATAAAATTATATAATATAAAAATAACTAAAATTTAAAAGCTTTCCTCTTTAAATAAGTAGCTTTTCCTGCTAGCTCTTCCTCAATTCTTAGTAATTGATTGTATTTAGCCATTCTATCAGATCTTGACATTGATCCTGTTTTAATTTGTCCAGTTCCAAGAGCGACTGCTAAATCTGAAATGGTTGTATCTTCAGTTTCACCTGATCTATGAGACATAACAGTTGTAAACCCATTTGACTGAGCTAATTTTACAGCATTAATAGTTTCAGTTAAGGTGCCTATCTGGTTTACTTTAATTAAAATAGAATTGGCTGCTTTTTCATCAATTCCTCTTTGTAATATTTTCTCATTAGTTACAAATAAATCATCTCCAACTAATTGCACTTTATCACCACAAATTTTACATAAATAATTCCATCCTTCCCAGTCATTTTCATCCATACCATCTTCAATTGAAATTATAGGATATTTTTCTACTAAATTAGATAAATATTCAGCTTGTTCTTTTGAGCTAAATTTATTTCCACTTTTTCCCTCAAAAGTTGTGTAATCATAAATACCATTTTCATAAAATTCTGAAGAAGCACAGTCTAATGCTATCATGACTTCTGCTCTAGGTCTGTATCCAGCTGATTCTATCGCTTTAATTATAGTATCTAAAGCATCTTCAGTTGAGTCTAAGGTAGGAGCAAATCCCCCTTCATCGCCAACAGCAGTACTTAGGTTACGAGAGTGAAGTATTTTTTTTAAGTGATGAAAAATTTCAGAGCCCATTTTCATAGCTTGAGTAAAACTTTCTGCATCAACAGGCATAATCATAAATTCCTGGAATGCAATTGGAGCATCAGAATGTGAACCTCCATTAATAATATTCATCATTGGAACAGGTAGAATATTTGCACTATCTCCACCTAAATATTTATACAATGGAATATTGTTGTAGTTTGAAGCTGCGTGAGCAACAGCCAAGGAAACACCTAATATTGCATTTGCACCTAAAATTGATTTATTTTCAGTACCATCTAATTCAATCAATGCTTTATCAATTTTTTCTTGATTAAGCACTGATTCTCCAACAAGAGCATCTTCAATTACATTGTTTACATTATTAACCGCCATTGAGACACCCTTACCCATGTAATCATTTCCACCATCTCTCAATTCAACCGCTTCATGTTCGCCAGTTGAAGCTCCAGACGGAACAGCAGCTCTGCCGAAAGATCCATTTTCAGTTATTACATCCACCTCAACTGTTGGGTTTCCCCTAGAATCAAAAATTTGTCTAGCGGTAATACTTTTTATTTTACTCATTATTATTTATTAATCATTTCTATGAATTCATCAAAGAGATATGATGAATCGTGAGGACCAGCACTAGCCTCTGGATGAAACTGAACAGAAAAGCAACACTTATCTTTTAGTTTTATACCAGCAATTGTATTATCATTCAAATGCAAGTGTGTGATCTCAATATTTTTATTGTTTTCAGTTTGTTGTCTATCAATTGCAAATCCATGGTTTTGAGAAGTTATTTCACCTTTACCTGTTTTTAAATTAATTACAGGGTGATTTATTCCTCTATGGCCATTATGCATTTTGTATGTTTTTATCTCATTTGCTAAAGCAATTACTTGATGACCAAGACAAATTCCAAAAAGAGGTTTATTTTCATCAATAATTTTTTTAGCAACTTTTATAGGATTTTCAAGTGGTTCAGGGTCACCTGGACCATTTGAAATGAAATAAGCATCAGGATTCCATTCATTCATCTCCTCATAAGATGCAGTATGAGGAAAAACTTTCATATAACAATCTCTTTTAGCTAAATTTTTTAAAATATTCGTTTTAATACCTAAATCGATTACAGCAACTTTATATTGTGAATTTTCATCCCCATAAAAGTAACTTTCTTTAGTTGATACTTTTGATGCAAGTTCCAAACCATTCATTGAGGGAACAGATTTTAATCTCTTTTTTAACTCTTCAGTTTTATTTATATCTTCTGTGGTAATAACTGCATTCATACTACCATTATCTCTTATATAACTAACCAAAGCTCTAGTATCAACATCAGAAATAGCAACAATATTACTTTCCTTTAAAAAATCTAATAAAGGCTTAGAATTACCGTATCTAGAATGACTGAAACTAAAATTTTTACATATCAAACCAGCAATTTTCACTGAATTTGATTCTACTTCAGACAAATTAGTTCCATAATTTCCAATATGAGCATTAGCCATTACCATTAATTGTCCATTATATGAAGGGTCTGTAAAAATCTCCTGATAACCTGTCATTCCAGTATTAAAACAAAGTTCACCAAAAGATGTACCATCACTGCCAATTGATTTACCATGAAAAATGGTTCCATCCTCAAGAAGAATAAATGCTTTTTTTCTGGGAATATACTGGTTCAATTGTTGAGATTATCAGCAAAATTAATACAAAAAAAAAGATAAACACAAGGTTTATCTTTATAAGTTATCAATAATGAGAAAAAAAATTATTTTTTCTCTTCACTATCATTATTATCATCATTTTTCTCGGCAGCAGGTGCCTCTTCAACAGCAGGTGCCTCTTCAACAGCAGGTACCTCTTCAACAGCAGGTGCCTCTTCAACAGCAGGTGCCTCTTCTATGATTTTATTTTCTGAGCCTTTTTTTCTTCTTCTTCTTCTCTTCTTAGAATCTGGCTTATCAGTTGTGTAAGATTGATTGTAATCGACTAATTCTATTAATGCCATTTCAGCATTATCACCTAGTCTATTTCCAAGTTTAATTACTCTTGTATACCCACCTGGTCTATCACCTACTTTAACAGAAATATCCCTAAATAATTCAGTTACAGCATATTTATTCCTCAAATATCTAAATGCAATTCTTCGGTTGTGAGTTGAATCATTCTTTGATTTAGTAATAATTGGCTCAATATACATTTTTAATGCTTTAGCTTTTGTTAATGTTGTATTAATTGACTTGTGTTCAATTAATGAACATGCCATATTTGCAAGCATATAATTTCTGTGACCTTTTTTTCTACCTAAGTGAGGAAATTTTTTACCGTGTCTCATTTCTATTGATTAATCTTTATCAAGTTTATATTTTGAAAGATCCATTCCAAAACTTAGACCTTTAACTAAAACTAATTCTTCTAACTCAGTTAATGATTTCTTACCAAAATTTCTGAATTTCATAAGATCTGATTTATTAAATGAAACTAAATCTCCTAGTGTGTCAACTTCAGCAGCTTTTAGACAATTAAGAGCTCTAACTGAAAGATCCATATCAATCAATCTAGTTTTTAGAAGTTGCCTCATGTGTAATGATTCTTCATCATAAGTTTCGGTTTGAGCAATCTCATCGGCTTCGAGTGTAATTCTCTCATCAGAAAAGAGCATGAAATGATGAATTAAAACTCTAGCTCCCTCAGTCAATGCATCTTTAGGCTCAATAGACCCATCAGTAACAATTTCAAAAATTAGTTTTTCGTAATCAGTTTTTTGTTCTACTCTAAAATCCTCTATAGAATACTTTACATTCTTTATAGGCGTAAATACAGAATCCATAAATATTGTTCCAATAGGAGCTCCAAGTCTTTTATTTTCTTCTGCAGAAACATAACCTCTTCCTTTTTCAATATTAAGTTCAAAATTAAGCTTAACAGTTTTTTCCATATTACAAATTACTAGATCTGGATTCAAAATTTGAAAACCAGAGATAAATTTCTGTAAATCTCCAGCCTTTAATTGCTCTTGAGCAGAAATAGAAACAGTAACAGATTCATTGTCAACAGAATCAATTTGTCTTTTTAATCGAACTTGCTTCAGATTTAATACAATTTCTGTAACATCTTCAACTATTCCTGTCAATGATGTGAACTCGTGATCTACATTATCAATTTTAACTGATGTGAATGCAAATCCTTCTAATGAAGATAATAGAACTCTCCTTAAGGCATTTCCGACTGTAAGACCGTATCCAGGTTCAAGGGGTCTAAATTCAAATCTGCCCTCAAAATCTGTTGAGTCAATCATTATTACTTTGTCCGGTTTTTGAAATGTGAATGTTGCCATATTTTTATTATGATATTATTTCGAATATAATTCGACTATTAATTGTTCTTTGATATTTTCTTGTATCTGATCTCTATTTGGGATAGCATTATAAGTTCCTGTCATTGTACTAGAATCCCAAGTAATCCACTCAGACACTGATTCATTAGTTGATAATGAGTCTTCAATTACCAATAATGATTTAGATCTTTCTCTTACTGAGATAGTTTCACCCACTTTGATTAACCTCGATGCTATGTTACACACTTCACCATTAACTAATATGTGAGCATGAGAAACTAATTGTCTTGCACCACTTCTCGACTTAGCAATACCCATTCTGTAAACTAAATTATCTAATCTTGACTCACAAAGTTGAAGAAGAACCTCTCCGGTTATACCCTTACTTCTGTTAGCTTTTTCAAATAAGTTTCTAAATTGTTTTTCTAAAATTCCATAAATGTACTTAGCTTTTTGCTTTTCCATTAATTGAATAGCATATTCTGATTTCTTCTGTCTTCTTTTGTTAACACCATGTTGTCCTGGTGGATAATTCTTTTTTTCTAAAGATTTGTCAGCTCCAAACAGAGGCTCTCCAAACTTTCTTGAAATTTTAGTTTTTGGTCCTATATATCTTGCCATATTATCTTTTTTTAAACTCTTCTTCTTTTTGGTGGTCTACAACCATTATGAGGCATAGGTGTAACATCAAATATTTCTGTTACTTCCACACCTGAATTGTGAATACTTCTAATTGCAGATTCTCTACCATTACCTGGTCCTTTAACATAAACTTTAACTTTTCTGAGACCAGCTTCGTGAGCTACCTTTACTGCATCCTCAGCTGCTAATTGTGCAGCATAAGGTGTATTTTTCTTAGACCCTCTGAAGCCCATTTTCCCTGCAGATGACCACGAGATCACTTCACCTTTATTATTTGTGAAAGAAATTATTATGTTATTAAAAGTAGCATTGATATGAACCTCACCAAATGATTCTACAATTACTTTTCTTTTTTTATTTGAAACTTTAGCCATATAAAAATTATTTAGTTACCTTCTTTTTGTTAGCAACTGTTTTTCTTTTACCTTTTCTCGTTCTCGAGTTATTCTTAGTTTTTTGTCCTCTTAATGGAAGTCCTAATCTATGTCTAATTCCTCTGTACGATCCAATGTCCATTAATCTTTTGATATTGATCTGATTTTCAGCTCTTAATTCTCCTTCAATTGTAAATTCAGCTACAACAGATCTAATATTTGCTGTATCCTCATCAGACCAATCTAAAACCTTTTTGTCCTCACTGACATTAGCCTTGCTTAATATTTTTTGAGCTCTGCTTTTACCAATTCCATAGATGTAAGTAAGTGCAATTACGCCTCTTTTTTCTTTGGGTATATCTATTCCTGAAATTCTTGCCATAATATTTTAACCTTGTCTTTGTTTGAATCTAGGATTCTTTTTATTAATTACATATAACTTACCCTTTCTGCGTACAATTTTGCATTCCGGGCTTCTCTTTTTAAGTGATACTCTAACTTTCATGACTTTAATATCTAAATGTTATTCTTGCTTTTGTTAAATCATAAGGACTCATCTCAAGCTTAACTTTATCTCCAGGCAATAACTTGATGTAGTGCATTCTCATTTTTCCAGAAATATGAGCTGTCACAACATGACCATTATTTAATTCCACACGGAACATAGCATTTGACAATGCCTCAACTATTACTCCATCTTGTTCTATTGCTGATTGTTTTGCCATTTATACTAATCTTCTATTTTTACCTGTTTTCATCAAACTATCATAATGTCTATTAAGTAAATAGGCATTGATCTGTTGTATTGTGTCAATAGCCACACCCACCATAATTAACAGGGATGTTCCTCCGTAAAATAATGCCCATCCTTGTTGAATCTGCATCAATGCTACTATTACAGCTGGTAGAACTGAAAGTAATGCAAGAAAGATTGATCCTGGGAATGTTATTAAAGACATAATTTTATCTAAAAATTCAGCAGTCTCACCTCCTGGTTTAATTCCAGGAACAAAACCACCACTTCTTTTTAAGTCATCAGCCATTTTGTTTGTAGGAACAGTGATAGCAGTATAGAAAAACGTAAATAATATTATGAGTAATCCAAATAATATATTATACGCTAGTCCAAACATATCGGAAAAAGATGCTTGCATCCATTGACCAAAAGTTCCACCAATAAATTGACCAATGTATGCTGGAGCAAACATTATAGCCTGAGCAAAAATAATTGGCATTACACCAGCAGCGTATGGTCTGAGAGGAATATATTGGCGCTTTGAAAACATATTGCTCTGACCAGACATTGCAGATCTTCTGGCATACTGTACAGGAATTTGTCTAACAGCAAGAACTAATAAAATACATAATGCTATAACCACTACCCATATTACAAACTCAATTGCTATCATAAGTAAACCACCTGATCCAGATAATTGAGAAATAACTTCTTGAGTAAACGATAAAGGTAAAGAAGCTATAATACCTACTGTAATTAAAAGAGAAATTCCATTTCCAATTCCTCTATCTGTAATTTTTTCTCCTAACCACATTGCAAAAACACATCCAGTAACTAATATAATAACGGCAGGAATCATAAAGGATATTCCCTTTCCTAAAACAAAAGCAGCATCAGGTACACCTAATGCACCTAAACCATATAAATAAGCTGGAGCTTGAACAACACATATTGCAATTGTTAACCATCTAGTAATTTGTGTTATTTTCTTTCTTCCACTTTCACCTTCTTTTTGAAGTTTTTGTAGATAAGGAACTGCAACCCCCATAAGCTGAACAACAATCGAAGCTGAAATGTAAGGCATAATTCCTAATGCAAAAATCGAAGCATTAGCAAAGGCACCACCTGTAAAAGCATTTAATAAACCTAAGAGACCCCCATCACCTGCAATTTTTGCATCAGCAATGATATTGTAATCGACTCCAGGTAAAACTACCTGAGCACCTAGTCTATAAATAGCAAGAAAAAACAGAGTAATTAAAATTCTGTTTTTTAGCTCATCAATAGCCCAAATATTTTTTAATGTCTCTATAAATTTTTGCATTATATTAGTTTAACTTCACCTCCTGATTTTTCGATTTTTTCTTGAGCAGATTTTGAAAACTTGTGAGCTTCAACTTTAACTGCATCTTTTAAATCACCATTTCCTAGAATTTTTACTAAATCATTTTTCTTGACTATACCATTGGATATAAGTGACTCAGCATTTATTATACCTTTCTTAACTTTTTTACTATCAATAAGCTCCTGAAGTTTACTTAAATTAACAGGCTTGTAATCAACTCTGTTGATATTTTTAAACCCAAATTTTGGAATTCTTCTTTGTAATGGCATTTGACCACCTTCAAAACCAAGTTTTTTGGAATATCCTGATCTAGACTTAGCACCTTTATGACCTCTTGTTGCTGTTCCTCCTTTTCCTGATCCTTGACCACGGCCGATCCTTTTCTTCTTTGAAGTTACAGATCCACTCTGCGGTTTTAAATTTGATAATTCCATCTTATTCTACAATAGTTATTAGGTGTTTAACTTTATTAATCATACCTTCAACAGAAGGAGTAATTTCATGTTCAACAACTTGACCAATTTTCTTAAGTCCCAAAGCTTCAAGAGTTCTTTTTTGATCAACTGGTCTTTTAATCTTACTTCTTATTTGTTTAATCTTTACTTTACTCATCTTATTAACCATTAAAAAGTTTTTCTAATGTAATGCCTCTCTCTTGTGCTACTTTATTTGCATCTCTAAGCTTAAATAATGCATCAAAAGTTGCCTTAACAACATTATGTGGATTAGAAGAACCTTGAGATTTTGATAAAACATCCTGAATTCCTACAGATTCAAGAACAGCTCTTACTGCACCACCAGCGATTACACCAGTACCCTGAGAAGCCGGCTGCATGTAAACTCTAGCACCTCCATGTTTTCCTTTTTGTTCATGAGGAATAGTTGAATTATATAAAGGTATTCTTACTAAATTCTTCTTTGCATCCTCGACTGCTTTTGAAATTGCTATTGAAACTTCTTTAGCCTTTCCCAAACCATGACCAACAACGCCATTTTCATCACCTACTACTACAATAGCGGAAAAACCAAAAGCACGACCACCTTTTGTTACTTTGGTAACTCTTTGAATACTTACAAGCCTATCTTTTAAATCAAGGCCACCTGGTTTTACAAATTCTGTTCTAATTCTACTCATAAACTTAAAATTTTAATCCTGCTTCACGAGCACCTTCAGCTAAGGATTTAATTCTTCCGTGATATATATATCCATTTCTATCAAATGAAACTGATTTAATCCCAGCTTCAACAGCTTTTTTACCAACAGACATCCCAACTAATTTTGAAATTTCTATTTTATCAGTTGTTTCTATTTTCAAGTCTTTATCTTTGGAAGAAGCTGCGACAAGAGTTTTTTGATCAACGTCATTAATAACCTGAGCATAAATTTCTTTGTTACTTCTAAAGACAGATAATCTAGGTCTTTCTTGAGATCCAAAAACTATTCTTCTAATTCTCTTTTTTATTTTACTTCTCTTTGCGTCTGACTTGTTACTCATATAGTAAATTATTATGCTGACTTACCAGCTTTTCTTCTAATTTGTTCTCCAACGAATCTAACACCTTTACCTTTATATGGTTCAGGTTTTCTAAATGATCTGATCTTGGCAGCAACCATACCAACTAATTGCTTATCATAAGATGAGAGTTTTATTATAGGATTTTTACCTTTTTCAGAAACTGTTTCAACTTTTACTTCAGAGGGTAACTCTAAAATTATATTGTGAGAAAATCCTAAAGCGATATCGAGTTTTTGACCAGTATTGGAAGCTCTGTAACCAACACCAACTAGCTCCAATTCTTTAGTAAAACCGGTTGAAACACCTGTTACCATGTTACTAAACAATGCTCTGTACAATCCGTGCTTGGATTTATGATCTTTCGATTCAGAGTTTCTTGCAACAATCAAGTTATTATTAGTTAATGAAACTGAAACACCATCATAATCTTGAGTTAAAGAACCTAACTTTCCTGAAACAACCAGTTCGTTTGGTTTAATATCAACATTTACACCTTCTGGAATCGCTATTGGACTATTACCTACTCTTGACATAATTAATAAACATTACAAATTATTTCTCCTCCAAGATTTTGACTTGAAGCTTTCTTTCCAGTCATTAATCCCTTAGATGTTGAAATGATATTTATACCAAGACCATTTAACACTCTGGGAATAGATGAACTATTCGTATATTTTCTTAGACCTGGCTTACTAACTCTTTCAAGCTTTTTAATCACAGGAACTTTACTTAGTTTATCATATTTCAAAGCAATCTTAATTGAACCTTGAACTAAATCATCTTCAAACTTATAGTTAAGAATAAAACCTTGATCAAAAAGAATTTTTGTTATTTCTTTTTTAACATTAGACGCAGGAATTACTACAGTCTTATGGCCTGCACTATTAGCATTTCTAATTCTAGTTAAAAAGTCTGAGATAGGATCTGTATTCATAATTTTCTTTTTTTACCAGCTAGCTTTTCTTACACCAGGTATTAAACCTTTATTTGCCATTTCTCTAAACATTACTCTGGAAATACCAAACTGTCTCATATATCCTTTCGGTCTTCCTGTAATTTTACATCTGTTGTGAGCTCTAACAGGTGATGAATTTTTAGGTAAATTTTGTAAACCCATGTAATCACCAGCTTCTTTTAATGCTTTTCTTTTTGCAGCATACTTAGCACACATTTTTGCTCTTTTAACTTCACGAGCTTTCATTGATTCTTTAGCCATACTTTATTTTTTTCTAAATGGTAATCCCAATTCTATTAATAAACTTTTTGCAAGATTATCATCATTTGTATCAGTTACAAATGTGATATCCATTCCAGAAATCTTATTTACTTTATCTATATTAATTTCTGGAAAAATTATTTGCTCTGTAATTCCTAAATTATAATTACCTCTACCATCAAATCCAGATGTTTTAATCCCCTGAAAATCTCTGACTCGTGGAAGAGCAGCAGTGATTAATCTATCTAAAAACTCATACATTCTCTCGCCTCTGAGAGTTACTTTTGCTCCAATAGGCATTCCTTTTCTGAGCTTGAAATTTGAAATATCCTTTTTTGATTTTGTTGCAACTGCTTTCTGACCAGAAATTAAAGTTAACTCATCAACAGCATAATCAACTAATTTTTTATCTGAAACAGCTGCGCCCAAACCTTTACTTATAACAATTTTTTTAAGTTTAGGAACTTCCATCACATTTTTTAAATCATGAGATTCCATGAGTTTTTTTGTGATGCTTTCACTATACTCCTTCTTCAATCTAGAAACGTAACTCATAATTTAAATAATTTCGTTTGTTTTTTTAGAAAATCTAACCTTCTTACCATCTTCAACTCTATATCCGATCTTAGTTGCATTACCATCTTTTGTTGTAAGTGAAAGATTGGAAAGATTTATAGGAGATTCTTTTTCTACAATACCTCCTTTTGGATTATTAGCACTTGGCTTATTATGCTTTTTAACAAGGTTTACACCCTCAACAAGTGCTGTATTCTTTACTCTAAAAACTTTTAATATTTTACCTGAAGATCCTTTATGATCACCAGTTAAAACTATTACATTATCTCCAACTTTAATTTTCATAATTATAATACTTCAGGTGCTAATGAAACAATTTTCATAAAATTTTTATCTCTAAGTTCTCTGGCAACTGGACCAAAAACTCTAGTTCCTCTCATTTCCCCAGCAGCATCTAATAAGACACATGCATTATCATCAAAACGTATGTAAGAACCATCCTTTCTTCTGACTTCTTTCTTAGTTCTTACAACAACTGCAGTTGAAACTTGGCCTTTTTTAGCAGTCCCATTAGGTGTCGCGCTTTTAATAGTGACAACAATTTTATCACCTAGGGAAGCATATCTTCTTTTAGTTCCTCCAAGAACTCTTATTGTTAGAACTTCTTTTGCTCCAGTATTGTCAGCTACCAATAATCTACTTTCCGATTGTACCATTTTTACTTAGCTTTTTCAATTATTTCAACCAACCTCCAACATTTATTTTTACTTATTGGTTTGGTTTCCATTATTTTAACAATATCCCCTTCTCCACATTCATTGTTTTCGTCATGAGCACTATATTTTTTTGTTCTCAAAACAAACTTTCCATACTTAGGATGTTTTACTTTTCCAACTTCTGAAACAACAATAGATTTTTCCATTTTGTTGCTGGTTACTACACCTATTCTTTCTTTTCTTAAATTTCTATTTTCCATAGTTATTTTTGTGATCTGTTCGAAATTTCTGCTTTTAACCTTGCAATCGTTCTTCTAATATTTCTGATCTGAAGTGGATTTTCTAAAGGTGATACTGTATGAGTTACTTTTGTATCATACAGCGCTTTAGATAATTCACCTAGCTTGTCTACTAGTTCGTCATCAGATAATATTTTAATTTCTTTTTGTTTCATTTTAAACTAATTCGTAATCGTTAGCAATAATAAATTTAGTTTTAACAGGAAGTTTTTGTGCAGCTAATCTTAGAGCTTCTTTAGCAATTTCAATATCAACACCTGCAATTTCAAACATAATTCTTCCTGGCTTTACCACAGCAACAAAATACTCAGGTGCACCTTTACCTTTACCCATCCTTACCTCTAGAGGTTTTTTGGTAATGGGTTTATCCGGAAATATCTTAATCCATAATTGACCTTCCCTTTTCATATACCTTGTTGCAGCAATCCTTGCAGCTTCTATTTGTCTAGAAGTAATAAATTTTGACTCTAGTGACTTTATACCGAACATACCATTAGAGAGACGGTGACCTCTTTGGGAAACACCTTTCATTCTCCCTTTTTGCATTTTTCTAAACTTCTGTCTCTTTGGTGATAACATAACTTATCTTCTTCTTTGTTTTTTATTTTTATTTTTTCCTGAATTAGAACTAAGACCAACTAGTGGTGATAATTCTCTCTTACCGTAAACTTCACCCTTCATAATCCACACTTTAACTCCTAATCTTCCATATGTTGTATGAGCTTCAACTAAAGCGTAATCAATATCAGCTCTGAAAGTTGATAAAGGAATTCTTCCGTCTTTATAAGTCTCGGATCTTGCCATCTCAGCTCCATTTAGTCTACCAGATATTTGAACTTTAATTCCTTCAGCATTCATTCTCATTGTTGCTGCAATTGCCATTTTAATTGCTCTTCTATATGAAATTCTGTTTTCAATTTGTCTAGCAATAGATGATGCAACTAATTGAGCTTCAAGTTCAGGTCTTTTAATCTCAACAATATTCAACTGAACATCCTTTCCAGAAAGTTTTTTTAACTCTTCTTTCAGTTTATCAACTTCTTGACCAGCCTTACCAATGATAATACCAGGTCTTGCCGTAGTAATTGTGATCGTTACAAGTTTTAGTGTTCTTTCAATAATAACTCTCGAGACACTTGCCTTGTTTAATCTTGTAAATATATATTTACGAATAGTTTCATCTTCAGCAATCATATCACCAAAGTTTTTTCCACCATACCAGTTAGATTCCCATCCTCTGATAATTCCTAATCTGTTACCTATTGGATTTGTTTTTTGGCCCATTTAGTTAATATTTTGATTTAAGTTTCCAAGAATCATAGTAACATGATTTGATCTTTTTCTAATTCTGTGTGCTCTACCTTGAGGAGCAGGTCTTAATCTCTTAAGCATTCCAGCACCATCTACCTTAATTTCTTTGATGTAAAGCTTCTCATTTTCAACATCAGAGTCTGGATTCTTTTGTTGCCAATTATTTATAGCTGAAAGAAGTAGTTTTTCAAGTCTCAGAGAAGCTTGTTTTTGGCTAAACTTTAAGATTGAAAGAGCCTTATTAACATCTTTACCTCTTACTTGATCAGCAACTAGTCTCATTTTACGAGGAGATGTAGGACAGTTATTAAGCTTAGCCATTATTAATGACTTTTTTAATTCTTTCCTTGAATCTGATGTATTTCTTTTTCTAGCTCCCATTATTATTTACCTTTTTTACCACCAGCATGACCTCTAAAAGATCTAGTGGGTGAAAATTCACCTAACTTGTGACCAACCATATTTTCTGTTATGTAAACAGGTACAAACTGACGTCCATTATAAACAGCGATTGTTTGACCAACAAAATCAGGAATTATCATAGATGACCTAGACCAAGTTTTTATTACTGACTTCTTATTTGAATCCAAGTTTCCTTGAACTTTCTTCAGTAAGCTCTTGTGTACATACGGTCCTTTTTTTAATGATCTTGGCATATCTTATTTTCTTCTTTCTATTATAAACTTATTACTAAACTTTTTTCTATTTCTAGTTCTATATCCTTTTGCAGGAATTCCATTCTTAGATCTTGGATGACCTCCAGATGCTTTACCTTCTCCTCCTCCCATTGGATGATCTACAGGATTCATAACAACAGCTCTGGTTCTTGGTCTTCTTCCAAGCCATCTTGTTCTTCCAGCTTTTCCAGAAACAATTAATTGATGATCTGAATTAGATACTGTTCCAATTGTAGCCATACAATTAACTAAAATCATTCTAGTTTCACCAGATGGCATTTTGATTGTAGCAAATTTTCCATCTCTTGCCATTAACTGAGCATACGAGCCGGCGCTTCGAGCGATCGCTGCACCTGTTCCTGGTGTCATTTCAATACATGAAACGGTAGAACCTAATGGGATTGAGCTTAATGGCATAGCATTTCCAATATTTGGATCAACACTATTTCCAGATATAACTTTTTGACCAACTTTTAAACCTTTCTGAGCTATTATATATCTTTTTTCTCCATCATCAAACTTTGTTAATGCAATAAAAGCTGACCTATTTGGATCATATTCAATTGTTAAGACTTCAGCAAATGCATCATGTCTATTACGTTTAAAGTCAATAATTCTATATTTTTTCTTATGCCCACCTCCTCTGAACTTCATAGTCATTCTTCCTTGACTATTTCTTCCACCAGTTTTTTTCATGGGAACCAAAAGACTCTTCTCAGGCTTGTTTGCTGTAATAGCATCAAATCCGTTCACAGTTCTTCCTCTCTGGCCTGGTGTTATTGGTTTTAATTTCTTAATTGGCATAACTTATAAATTATAAATTGTTGTAAAAATCAATTGAGTCACCCTCAACTAGTTGAACAATAGCTTTTTTTCTAACAGCAGACTTTGAATTTTGAATTCCGCTCTTTGTATATTTTGTGCGTCTTTCAGGTCCATAAATTTGAGTTCTAACTTTACTAACAGTTACATTATATCTTTCTTGCACAGCATTTTTAATTTCTACTTTATTAGCATTCTTTTTAACTAAGAAAGTATACCTATTTCTAAGTTCGCTATCGTTAGTAGCTTTTTCTGTTATTATAGGTTTTAAAATTACATTCATCATTTATATAAGTTTTGACTGAATTTTTTCAACTGCATTCTCTTCGATAACCAAATGTTGAGCGTTAACTATACTGAAAGTTGATATCTCAGAATCAGTAACCACCTCTGATTTTTCTAAATTTCTGGCGGACAAATATACATTTTTATTAACTCCATCCATTATGAACAAAGTTTTTTTATCCTCAAGTCCAAATGCTTTAATAAGCTTATCAAAATCTTTAGTTTTTGGAGTTTTAAAATCAATACTCTCAATAATAGAAATTGATTTTGATTTTAATTTATCTGACAGAGCAGATTTTCTGGCAAGCTTTTTTACATTTTTGTTAACCTTTTGATCATACCCTCTTGGTCTTGGACCAAAAATAGTACCTCCACCTCTAAATAAAGGATTTTTTATACTACCGGCTCTTGCTGTTCCAGTACCTTTTTGTTTCTTTATCTTTCTTGTACTCCCTTTAATTTCAGCTCTTTCTTTTGTTTTGGCATTACCTTGACGTTGATTAGCAAGATATTGTTTAACATCAAGATAAACAGCATGATCGCTTGGCTCAACTTCAAAAACCTTCTTAGAAAGTTCTACCTTTCTTCCTGTTTCTTTACCTTTTATATCTAATACTGATGCTTTCATTATTTTCTAATTGTAACAATTGAATTTTTATGACCTGGAACACAACCTTTTATAACAAGTAGGTTTTTTTCAGGAACAACTTTGATAACTTTTAAATTCTGTACAGTAACTTTCTCATTACCCATCTGACCAGCCATTTTCATACCCTTAAATACTCTAGCAGGATATGATGCAGCACCAATAGAACCAGGAGCTCTTAATCTGTTATGCTGTCCATGAGTAGATTGACCTACACCAGCAAAACCATGTCTTTTAACAACACCTTGAAATCCTTTTCCTTTTGAGGTACCAGAAATATCAACAAATTCACCTTCGATAAAATGATCAACATTAAGAACATCTCCAACACTAAGTTCATTTTCAAAGTTTTTAAATTCAAAAAGGTTGCTTTTTGGTGTTGTCTTAGCATTTTTAAAATGTCCAGCCTCAGCTTTGTTAATATTTCTATCTTTTTTATCCAAGAAACCTAACTGAACTGAATTGTAGCCATCTTTTTCTTCATTCTTTATTTGTGTTACAACACAAGGACCAGCTTCTATTATAGTACACGCAAGATTGTTGCCTTTTTCGTCGTAAAGGCTAGTCATTCCAATTTTTTTTCCAATTAATCCAGACATGATTCTATATTTAAACTTTAATTTCTACTTCAACTCCACTTGGTAATTCTAACTTCATTAGTGCATCTATAGTTTTTGAAGATGAACTGTAAATATCAAGCAATCTTTTATACGATGATAACTGGAATTGTTCTCTTGATTTTTTATTAACATGAGGAGATTTTAGAACTGTAAAAATTTTCTTCTTTGTTGGAAGAGGAATTGGACCAGTAACAATAGCACCGGTTGTTTTTACAGTCTTAACAATCTTCTCAGCTGACTTATCAACTAAGTTAAAGTCATATGATTTAAGTTTTATCCTAATTTTTTGACTCATAATTATTCTTGATTTCCTTTAATTGAAGCAATAACCTCTTGTGAAATATTGCTTGGGGTTTCAGCATAATGTGAAAACTCCATAGTTGATGTTGCTCTACCAGAGCTTAATGTTCTTAAGGACGTAACATAACCAAACATTTCAGAAAGTGGAACAATAGCTTTAACAACTTTTGAACCAGCTCTATCATCCATATTATTTACTTGACCTCTTCTTCGGTTTAAATCTCCAACAATATCACCCATATTTTCTTCAGGTGTTAAAACTTCTAATTTCATTATTGGTTCCATTATTACAGATTTTGCTAAACGAGCAGCTTCTTTAAAGCCTAGTTTCGCTGCAAGTTCAAATGATAATGAATCTGAGTCAACAGGGTGAAAAGAACCATCATTAAGTGAAACTTTCATAGCATCTATTTCAAAACCAGCAAGAGGACCATTTTTCATCGCATCTCTAAATCCTTTTTCAACAGATGGAATGTATTCTTTAGGAATATTACCACCCTTAATTTTATTTACAAACTCAAGACCTTCTTTACCTTCTTCAGCAGGTTCCATGGTAAATACAATATCAGCAAATTTACCACGTCCACCAGTTTGTTTTTTGTATATCTCTCTATGATCTGCCGTAGCAGTGATGTTTTCCTTGTATTCAACCTGAGGCTGACCTTGATTAACTTCAACCTTAAATTCTCTTTTTAATCTGTCAACTATGATATCTAGATGTAATTCTCCCATTCCAGAAATAATAGTTTGACCTGAAGCTTCATCTGTTCTAACTTGGAAAGTTGGATCTTCTTCAGCAAGCTTTGCTAAAGCCATACCAAGTTTATCTACATCTGCTTTGGTCTTTGGCTCAACTGCAATACCAATTACTGGGTCTGGAAATATCATACTTTCAAGAACAATTGGATGTTTTTCAGAGCTTAAAGTATCTCCAGTTTTAATATCCTTAAAACCTACGGCAGCTCCAATATCACCAGCTTCGATAAAATCTATAGCATTCTGTTTATCAGCATGCATCTGATAGATTCTTGAAATCCTTTCTTTATTTTCCGATCTGTTGTTAAAAATGTATGATCCGGCATCTAATCTACCAGAGTAAACTCTAAAAAATGCTAATCTTCCAACATAAGGGTCAGTAGCAATTTTAAAGGCAAGAGCAGAAAATGGTTCAGATGCACTTGGTTTTCTAGCTATTTCATTATCAGTTCCAGGTTCTGTTCCGATGATTGCTTCCTTGTCTTCAGGTGATGGTAAATATCTACATACACAATCTAGCAAAAATTGAACACCTTTATTTTTAAATGCTGAACCACAAACCATAGGAATTATGCTCATATCTTGAGCAGCTTTTCTTAATGCTTCGTGAATTTCGTCTTCAGAAATTGAATCAGGATCATCAAAGAACTTTTCAAGTAAATTATCATCATATTCAGCAACTGCTTCAATTAGGTTAGCACGATACTTCTCAACATCAGCTTTCATATCCTCAGGAATATCAACAACATCAAATGTTGAACCCTTATTTTCTTCATGCCACACTATCGCCTGGTTTTTAACTAAGTCAACAACACCCTTAAAATCTTCTTCTTCTCCAATCGGCAAAACAATTGGAACAGCATTAGATTTCAACATATCTTTTATTTGCTGACAAACCTTTAAAAAGTCAGAACCTTGTCTATCCATTTTATTCACAAATCCCATCCTTGGGACTTTGTAATTGTCAGCTAGTCTCCAGTTAGTTTCAGACTGTGGCTCAACACCATCAACTGCACTAAACAAAAAAACAAGACCGTCTAAGACTCTTAAAGATCTATTTACTTCAACAGTAAAGTCTACGTGACCTGGTGTATCTATTATGTTAAAATGATATGGCTTTGAGCCATCAATTTTATTTCCTTGATCTGTTGGAAAATTCCATGTACATGTTGTCGCAGCAGATGTAATTGTAATTCCTCTCTCTTGTTCTTGCTCCATCCAATCCATAGTTGCTGCCCCATCATGAACTTCTCCAATTTTATGACTAACACCTGTATAATATAGAATTCTTTCAGTTGTAGTAGTCTTACCCGCATCAATGTGCGCAGCAATTCCAATGTTTCTAGTATATTTTAAATCTCTAGCCATCTTAATTAAAATCTAAAGTGTGAAAATGCTTTATTTGCTTCAGCCATTTTATGAGTATCTGTTCTCTTTTTGACTGCAGCACCCTCTTCTTTTTCAGCTGCTATAATTTCAGCTGCAAGTTTTTGAGCCATTGATTTTTCATTTCTTTTTCTGGCAGAGCTCAATAACCACTTCATTGCAAGTGATATCTTTCTATCAGGTCTGATTTGCATTGGGATTTGAAATGTAGCACCTCCTATTCTTCTACTTCTAACTTCAACATGAGGCATTACATTAGAAAGACCATCTTTCCAAATCTCCAAAGAAGATTTTTCAGACGAATTTTTTTGCTCAATTATTTCTAGAGCGTCATAAAAAATTTTAAATGCAGTTGATTTTTTACCATCCCACATAAGATTATTAACAAATCTTGTGACTAATTGATCATTAAATTTTGGGTCTGGAAGTAAAGGTCTTTTTTTTGCTTTTCTTTTTCTCATTTTTTATTAATTGAGCGGTTCATCAAACAACTTTGAACATCATTAACTTTTTGCCTTAGGTCTTTTAGCTCCATATTTTGATCTTCTTTGAGATCTTCCTTCGACGCCAGCAGTATCTAAAGCACCTCTAACTACGTGATATCTCACACCAGGGAGATCCTTAACTCTTCCCCCCCTGACAAGTACAATTGAGTGTTCTTGTAAGTTGTGTCCTTCACCGGGTATATACGCATTAACTTCAATACCATTAGTAAGTCTAACTCTAGCAACTTTTCTCATTGCTGAATTAGGTTTTTTAGGAGTTGTAGTGTAAACACGTGTGCAAACACCTCTCTTCTGTGGACATTTAGTTAAAGAAGCTGATTTACTCTTCTTAACTGTCTTTTTTCTTCCTTTTCTTACTAATTGCGATATTGTTGGCATATTTTCCTCTATTAAAGGGCTGCAAATGTATAATAATTTATTTATTATTCAAATCAACGGTAAAAAAAAATAAAAAATTTAATGTTTTCAGAGAAAACCTGAGGAGTTTTTAATTTTGCATATAAATACATTATGTATCATCAAAAAATATTTAACATTATTGTCTTATTCGTAAAAATTGTTTTTTTTGAGGTTTTTGTTTGGTTTATTAACAATTAATTAACAAATTTGGGAGCACAAAAATAAAATTAACTATGAAAAAACTATTTTTTAGAGCAATTGTTATGTCATTAATCATGACATTTCAATTAAGCTTTGCTCAAAAAACAGTTTCAGGTACAGTAACTGATACATCCGGTGTTCCTCTTCCAGGAGCAACTGTTGTAGTTCAAGGTACTAACAACGGAGTAACCACTAATTTTGATGGAGATTATTCTATCTCTGCTTCTGAAGGTGATGTACTTGTTGTAAGTTTCGTTGGATTTGATTCTGCATCTGCTACTGTTGGAGCTGCGTCAACTTATGACTTTAGTCTTTCTGAAGGTAACGCACTAGAAGAAGTGGTTGTAACTGCCTTAGGTATTTCTCGTGAGAAAAAATCCTTAGGTTATTCACAACAAACTGTTGCTGGTGATGTTATTGCAGAAAGCAAACAAGTTGATTTAAAT
>SGZB01000019.1 GCA_004321735.1 Flavobacteriales bacterium
CATAATACAAATAATTATGTTCACGTAAAATTTTTCTTAACTCAAGTATTTTTTTTTGATTATCCATTCCGAGCTTTAATCATCCTTTTATTATTTCTAAAATCTGATCTTATTTCAATATTAGAAAAACTATTTTTTAATAAAATATCATTTACTCCGTTGATATAATCTGAATTACATTCAAAAAAAATGAATCCTTTTTTATTTAAAGATTCCTTAGCTTTTTGTGCAATTTGATCGTAAAAAATTAACGGATCATTATTATTTACAAAAATAGCATTATTAGGCTCAAACTCTACTACTCTTCTGTGCATTTTATCTTTATCACACAAAGAAACGTATGGCGGGTTAGAAACTATAATATCATATCTATTTCTAGAAAGGCTATCATTTAAAATATCAAGAGAGAAAAAATCAATTTTCAGATTATTAATTGATGCATTGTTTTTTGCAATTTCCAAAGACTTTAAAGAAATATCACAAGCATCAACAATCGATTTACTAAGTTTTTTCTTTAAAAATATGGCTATTAGGCCTGATCCTGTGCCTATATCTAAAATTCTTACGTCTTGGAAATTAAAACTTTCAATCCATTCACAAAGCTCAATTGTCTCTGGTCTTGGAATTAATACATTTTCATTTACTATGAATGTTAGATCTGATACCAATATTTCTCCAATAACATATTGAATTGGCCTATCGCTTTTTAATTCGTTTAATTTTTTTTTAAACAATGACAAATTTTCCTGATCAATCTTGAATTCAGTATTTGTAAGAAAATCAATTTTACTAATATTTAAAAAATGATCAATAAATAAATAAAATATAGTGTTTAGCTCTCCAGCATCATAATTACTAGATAATACATTAAAGAAATATTTTTTAAATTCTATTAATTTCATAAGGTCTTTATCATCCATACAGGACATGAAGAATGTCCAGTGTTCCCCAAAGGTTTGTCTATATATTCAAAACCAATTGAGGTATACAATTTTTGAGCAGAAAGCATGTTTGGCATTGTTTCAATATAACATAGTTCAAAATGATTATTCTTTGCATAATCTATGCATAATTGAATCATCTTTTTTCCTAAACCTTTACCCCTAGCTTTTTTGTGAAAGTACATTTTTTGAAGTTCACAGATATTTTTTTTTGAATTTTTGAGTGGTGCAATTCCTACACCCCCCATTATCACATCATTAATTTCCAAAACATAATAAATATGTCTTTTTTTATTATAACTTTCAAACATACAGTTTAATTCATCGTCTCCAAGAGCAGTGCCTTCTTCAGGGACTTCAAATTCATTAAGAACTTCAATCAAAATTTCTTTCAACTGTTTATTATCTTCTTTTTTAATCTTTCTAAGATTGATTTTCATTGTTAAATTTGTATTCTAAAATAAATATTATTAGTAATATGAATAAAGAAAAATTAATGCAAAGATGTATTGAACTAGGTGAAAAATCTCTAGGTCTTACATATCCAAATCCAAATGTTGGGGCATTAATTTTTTATGATGGAAAAATCATAGGTGAAGGTTATACTAGTGAAATAGGAGGAAATCATGCTGAAATCAATGCCATAAACTCAGTTAGAGAAAAAACACTTTTAAAAAATTCTCATTTATTTGTTACAATGGAACCATGTGTTCATTATGGTAAGACCCCTCCATGTACCGATAAAATTATTAAAAATCAATTAAAAGGTGTATTTATAGGTTGTGCAGACCCAAATAAATTAGTTTGTGGAAAAGGAATTAGAAAATTAAGTGAGAATAAAATTTTTGTTGAAACAAATGTTCTAAAAAAAGAATGTGAAGAACACCACAAACGATTCATTACATTTCATACAAAAAAAAGACCATACATAATATTAAAGTGGGCTGAGAGTCAAGATGGATTTATTTCTCCAGTACAAAAAAATAATGAAAGACCATTTTGGATTTCAAATAAATACTCTAGACAGCTGGTGCATAAATGGAGGTGTGAAGAACATGGAATAATAATTGGTTCAAAAACATATTTTTTAGATACTCCAAAACTTGACGGCAGGAAGTGGAACAAAAATTCAAACGAGAAATTTATTATTTCAAATAATGAAATAATAAGTGAACCTTTTACTCAAATTAATTACGAAAAAAAATCAATTATTAAGTCAGTTATTAATTTTTTGTACAAAAAAAATATTCAAAGTGTAATCGTTGAAGGTGGATTAAAAACTTTAGGCACTTTCATTGATTCAGGTATTTGGGACGAAGCAAGAATTTTTAAATCAAAAACTGAATTAAAAAATGGCACAAAAGCTCCTTCAATAATTGGAAGTCTACTTTTGAAAAAAAAAATTGATAATGATCAATTGTCAATTATTAAAAACATCCAATAGATTTTTTGGACATCTAATAGGTTTTTTGGAATTTCTATCCAAAAAAACCAACTTTGTGTAACCTTCATTTATAACTTCGTTATTTTTATAAATAACATATTCAAACTCAATAAATTTATTTGGTTTAGAAATAAGAGTTGTTTGAATTTTTAATTCATCTTCAAAAAATGATGGCTTTCTATATTTAATTTTAACATCAACCACTGGCATAATTATTCCAGTTTCCTCTAATTTTCTGTATGATAAACCTATATTCTTAAACCATGACAATCTGCCTATTTCGTAAAATTTTAGATAATTGCTATGGTGCGTGTAAGACATAGAATCTGTTTCTGAATATCTTACTTCAATAATAGTAGAATGGGTAATTTTAGGATTCAATATTGTTAAAATTTGAGGTGCCAATAATATCAAAAAAACTTTTTTAAAAATCAATAGATAAATGATTTTTTTTTAAAAAAAAAATGTACATATTTGTTTCACTAATTAACCAAGTAGACTCATTCTAGTTTATTATTGTTAATTCTTAATTTTTTTAAAGAAATATTAAATGACTGCAAAATCGGTATGGAATAACTGTCTTCTTTTTATCAAGGACAACATACAATTGCAGGCATATAAAACTTGGTTTGAACCAATTATTCCGGTTAAACTTGAAGGTAATATTTTAAGTGTACAAGTTCCAAGTAAATTTTTCTATGAATGGCTTGAAGAACATTATATTAATTTACTGAAGCTTTCATTAAACAAAGAGCTTGGAGAGGATGCAAAATTAGTGTATATCATCAAAATGGAAAATTCATTTGGCTCAACAAAATCATTCACAGAAAAAATACCTAGTCAGTACAAGCCAGAGATTGAATCTCAATCTATCAAAACTTCTTCAAACTATCTTAAATCAGAATTAACTAATCCGTTTGTGATTCCTGGAATAAGAAACTTAAAAATTGACTCCCAATTAAATCCTAATTATAATTTTAATAATTTTCTTGAGGGAGATTCAAATAGACTAGCTAGGTCTGCAGGTTATGCTGTGTCTAATAGACCTGGCGGAACCTCATTCAATCCATTATTAATTTTTGGTGGAGTCGGACTAGGTAAAACACACCTTGCAAATGCAATTGGGGTAAATATTAAACAAAAATTTCCTGAAAAAACTGTTCTTTACATTTCAGCTGAAAAATTTACACAACAATACATTGAGTCTGTAAAAAAGAATAATCGAAACGATTTTATTCACTTCTATCAACTAATTGATATTCTGATTATAGACGATGTTCAGTTTTTTTCTGGAAAATCTGGAACACAAGATGTTTTCTTTCATATATTCAACCACCTACATCAAAATGGTAAGCAAGTAATTCTCACATCTGATAAAGCACCTGTTGATATGCAAGAAATAGAACAAAGATTATTATCTAGATTCAAGTGGGGATTATCAGCAGAACTTCAAACACCAGATTTTGAAACAAGAATTTCTATTATAAAAAATAAATTAGCTGTAGATGGAGTTGAAATTGATGATGAAATAATTTTTTACATAGCTAAACACATTAAGACAAATATTCGTGAACTTGAAGGTGCAATAATTTCATTACTTGCTCAGTCATCATTTAATAAAAAGAAAATTACAATTGAATTGGCTAAAGTTATAGTTGAAAATTTTGTTAAAAACACAAAAAAAGAAATTTCTATAGATCATATTCAGAAAGTTGTTTCAGATTATTTCCAAATGGATGTTACGACATTACAGTCAAAAACTAGAAAAAGATATATAGTACAAGCAAGACAACTTGCTATGTTTTTTTCGAAAAAGTTTACAAAAGCATCGCTTGCTAGTATAGGGACTAAAATTGGTCATAGAGATCATGCCACTGTTTTGCATGCATGTAAAACGGTAGATAATTTAGCATTTACTGATAAGCAATTTAGAAAATATGTAGACGATCTCACGAAGAAATTTTCTGATTAATTTAAAAACTAAATCTCAGGTTTTCTAACAGCATTAATTTTTGATAAATCATATCCTTTGAAAGTTTTCATGTAATCAGATATTTTTGTTCCATTAATATCTCCTAAATCAAATTTTTCATCTCCATAATTTCTTAAATATTTTTTTACATTTCCAGGACCGGATAAATGTGCTGCAGCAATTATTCCTGATTCAGTAATTAAAATATTATTGAGTTTTTTTCCATTAAATCTTTTAATTTCTCTTCTAAGAATCCACTTATTTCTCATAACATTCATAAGAAATGCTTTCTCCTGAAGTTCAGGAATATCAATAAACTCATTAATTTTTTTTACCCTTAACACTTTTAAAGTCGAACGGCCAAATTGATATTTCCCTAAATAACCTAGCCTATTGATTTTTTTATAATCTGAACCAGATTCAAAAAAACCTAAAAATTCTTTAAAACCAACAAAATCCTTTACAGTAAATGGTATTTTATAAGAAATTATGTTAAAATCATATCCAACTAAAGGTGATGTAATAAATACTGTATTGTACTCATCATAATCGTTAGAATTGGAGGGAGGGAGGGTTGTTCCTATTGTAAATAATAAGAGAGTGAATGAAATTAATTTGAATTTAAAAGTCATCACTTTTGTTTGAAGCTAATAATTAGCTTTAACGGTGCAAACATAGTAATTTTTTTAATTATCTGTAAATCAGTTAATTATCTTCTAATTCGATTTTTCTTAAGCCAATTTGTGTACTGTCTCTTTTTTCTGTTGTGCTCAGCATTCGTTCTAGAAAACAAGTGATATCCAGGATTAGAGACATCTGCAACAAAATAAATAAAGGAATGTTTTTGAGGATTTAAAACAGCTTCAATAGCAGAAATATCTGGTGTTACGATTGGAGCAGGTGGTAATCCTCTGTAAACATAAGTATTGTATGGGGATTTTATTCTTAAATCCTTATATAAAACCCTTCTAATTCTTGTATCAAATCCATCTCGTTTTTTAATTGTATAAACAACAGTTGGATCTGCTTGAAGTTTCATTTTTCTTTCAAGTCGATTAAGATATACACCAGCTATTGTGGGTCTTTCATCAACTTTTGGTGTTTCTTTTTGAACAATTGAAGCTAAAGTCATTACTTCAATTGGATTTAAATTTACTTTTTTTGACTTTTCAATTCTTGAGTCATTCCAAAATCTATCAAATTCTTTTAAGATCCTTTCTCTAAACTGAATTGCACTTGTATTCCAAAAAAACTCGTATGTATTGGGAATGAATAAAGAAAAAACAGATTCACTATCTAAACCTAAGTCATTTAAAAACTTTTCTTCATAAAATACATTTGATAGTGATAAACTATCAGCTTCAATTCTTTCTGAAATTCTTTTAATTAATTGGTCAAAAGTTTCGATGTTATTGTATGTGATTTTAATGGGTACATTATTAGATCTTAAGGAATTAATTATTTGGTTATTATTAAAACCATTTTCTAATTTGTATCTACCAGGTTTAATATTTAAAAGATAATCTTTGTAGTTTGCAGCTTTTGAAAATTTAGATAAATTTTTGACATGCTTTCCTATAGAGTCTAAAAGTTGATTTTCAGTTGAATTTGTAGGTATTTTAATAAAAATATATTCGTCATTAAATAGTGTATTAGATTCGTAGAAAATTTTATAAAAATAGATTCCACCAACACCTCCAATAGAAATTAGTGAGAATATAATGATGTAAATTACTTTTTTCATATTTCTATTCTACCATCAAAAACTCTTGTAACATTGCCTGAAAGAAAAATATTAGTAAAAATATTTTCTGATCTTTTAAGATCAACAGTCAATTTCCCACCTTTAGTTTTTAAATTAATACAATCTGAGTTAACTAAAGATAATATATTTAGTGTTATTGCTGCCGCAACGGCACCAGTTCCACATGAAAGAGTCTCATTCTCTACCCCTCTCTCATATGTTCTTATTCTGTAAAGATTATCTTTTTCTTCACTTAAAAAATTAACATTAACTCCATCTTTAAATCTAATATCTTTCTGAATTTCTTTAGAAATTTCAATTACATCGATTTGATCAACATTATCAACACATTTGACCAAATGAGGAGATCCTGTATCTACAAAAATAAAATCATTGAATTCATCATAAGTTAGTACATTAGACATAGAGACCTTAACAAAATTATCTATTAATGAACCCTTGTGTAAACCATCAAAAGCTAAAAAACTTGTTGTATGTTCAATTATTTTATTGAGCATAGAAAAATGTATCGAACATCGAGCACCATTACCGCACATTGAACCTAAGTTTCCATCAGCATTAAAATATATCATCTCATAGTCAGAAGATTTTGATTTCTCAATTAATATTAACCCATCAGCTCCCACACCTATTTTTCTATCACATAAAAAATTAATCAATTTAGAATCAGTTTTTGGAAAGAAATTTGTTGTATTATCGATGATTACAAAATCATTTCCAGTTCCTTGATATTTTGAAAATTCAATTAACACAAGTACAATATATGAATAAAGTTATATCTGTTAAAAAGAAGTTAAATATCAAACGAAAAAAATGAAATAAACTAATTTTATAAAAAAATTATCATGAAAAAGCTAAAAAATATAATTGGAATTATTTTAATAGTTATTATAACTAATGTTATTTTTTTTAATTATGTGAAGAATGACAATAAAAATTTGGATGAAAAAGCGAAAACATTAAATACATCGAATGTTTTCCAAAATTTAAAAAATAACTCAATTCAATATTTTCAAAATCCAGATTTTACAATAGCTGCTGAAAAAACTATAAACTCAGTAGTTCATGTAAAAAATACATCAACAGCTAGATCTCGAAATAGCATTTGGGATCTATTTTATGATAACTCTCCGAACAAAAGAACAGTTGGAACAGGATCTGGAGTAATTGTTTCAAGTGATGGATACATCTTAACTAATTATCATGTTATTGAAAATGCAAGTGAAATTGAAATAACAACAAATAACAATAATAGCTATATAGCAGAACTAATTGGAACTGATGAAAATTCTGATATAGCAGTATTAAAAATTTCAGGAGACAAGAAATTCCCATATATCAGGTTTGCAAATTCTGATGAAACTAAAATTGGAGAATGGGTTTTAGCAGTTGGAAATCCTTTTAATCTGACTTCCACAGTTACTGCTGGAATTATTAGTGCAAAATCAAGAGATTTAAATGATTACGATTCAAAAAATCAATCATTTATACAAACCGATGCTGCTGTAAATAGTGGAAACAGCGGAGGAGCGTTAGTCAACATAAGTGGTGATTTGATTGGAATAAACACAGCAATTCAAAGTAATAATGCTGGATTTATTGGATACTCTTTTGCAGTTCCCAGCAATATTGCAAGAAAAATTTATGAAGATATTTTAGAGTTTGGAAATGTACAAAGAGGGCTTTTAGGCGTAACTGGGCAAAGCCTAAATGCCGAAATTTCAAGAGAATTAGATTTGAAAGTTACAGAAGGGTTTTATGTTAGTACAACAGATGAAGATATGGGAGCTCATCTGGCTGGAATCAGATCTGGAGACATTATTACTAAAATTGATGATGTTGAAATTAAAAAGTTTTCTGACTTATCTGGTTATCTGAATTCTAAAAGACCAGGAGATAAACTGTCTGTTGATATTTTTAGAGATAATAAAAAAATAAATATGAATGTAGCACTAAAAAGAAGTAGCTATGTTCAATTTTATGGTATGCAATTGAAAGATGCTTCAAAAAGGTTACTTGATGAAAAAAACTTAAGTCATGGAGTTGAAGTAGTTGTTAACAGAAATGGGACTCTCTTCAGGATGGGAGTTAGACCTGGTCACATACTTTCTGAGATAAATGACACAAAAATCTTATCAACTAGTGAACTAAGTAATTTTGAAAACGAAAATATTTATCAAATCACATTCATCGATGAAAATGGAGAAAAAGAAAGATTAATCTTTGAATAAGGATGAAAAAAATTGAGATCATAAGCGCGACACCAGAATTACTAAAAAGTCCTTTTTCAGGATCAATAATGAAAAGGGCAATTGAAAAAGGTATAGTTGAAATAAAATTTCATGATCTTAAAGATTACTCAGTTAATAATAAGAAACAGATTGATGATTATCAATTTGGAGGAGGATCAGGAATGGTTCTCATGATAGAACCAATTAAAAAATGTGTTGATGAGTTAAAAAAACAACATGATTATGATGAAGTTATTTTTATGACGCCTGATGCTCCAATTTTAAGTCAAAAAATATCTAACGAATTATCAATTAAAGGTAATTTGATAATACTCTGTGGACATTATAAAGGTATTGATCAAAGAGTGAGAGATGCAATTGTAACTCGTGAAATTTCTATTGGAGATTATGTTTTATCTGGTGGAGAACTTCCAGCGGCTGTTTTGTGTGATTCAATTGTTAGATTAATTCCTGGTGTTTTAAATGATGAAACATCTGCATTGACTGATTCATTTCAAGATAACTTATTAGCTCCTCCAGTGTATACTAGGCCTGCAAATTATAATGGCATGAAAGTTCCAGAAATTTTACTTTCAGGAAATAAAAAAAAAATAGAAGAATGGAGAGAGGAAAAATCACTAATTAAGACAAAAACCATCAGACCTGATTTGATTGATTAATATTTTCTTTTTTTAAAAAAAAATGTATTTTTGCCATCCGTTGATTAACCTCTGGTATTTACGAATGTCAATCAATATTAAATTATTAAAATGGAATCATTAGTAAAATACGTTCAAGATGAGTTTATCTCACAAAACGAATACCCATCATTTAAATCTGGAGATACAATAACAGTTTATTACGAAATTAAAGAAGGTGAGAAATCAAGAACTCAGTTTTTTAAAGGAGTGGTAATACAAATAAAAGGAACTGGAAAGACAAAAACTTTTACAATTAGAAAGATGTCAGGTACAGTTGGTATTGAAAGAATTTTCCCAATCAACCTTCCTACGATCAAAAAAATTGAAGTAAACAAAAAAGGAAAAGTAAGAAGATCAAGAATCTACTATTTTAAAGAGTTGAGAGGGAAAAAAGCCAGAATTAAGGAAATCAAAAAGTAAAATACATGTCAAAAATTAAAGTTACAAATCCTGTCGTTGAGCTCGATGGTGATGAAATGACTAGAATCATTTGGGATTTCATTAAACAAAAATTAATCCTTCCTTACATAGATCTTGATATTGTTTATTTTGACTTAGGATTAAAAAACAGAGATTTCACTGATGATCAAGTTACAATTGATGCTGCTGAAGCAATAAAAAAACATAACGTAGGTATAAAATGTGCCACAATTACACCCGATGAACAAAGGGTTAAGGAATACACTCTAAAAAAAATGTGGAAATCACCAAATGGTACAATTAGAAATATTATTGGAGGTACAGTTTTTAGAGAGCCAATAATAATGAAAAATATTCCAAGATATGTGCAAGGATGGGTTAAGCCAATTTGCATAGGAAGACATGCGTTTGGTGATCAATACAGGGCAACTGATTTTGTAACTCACGGTAAAGGAAAACTTACAATGACTTTTACTCCAGAAAATGGAGATGAACCAAAAACTTGGGAAATATATAATTTTCAAGAGGATGGAATAGCAATGGGTATGTACAATATTGAATCATCTATTTATGGTTTTGCTAGATCTTGTATGAATAGAGCCGTTTCTAAGCAATGGCCACTTTACCTTTCTACAAAGAATACCATTTTAAAAGCATATGACGGTAGATTTAAAGATATTTTTCATGAAGTTTATGAAAATGAATTTAAAGAAAAGTTTGAGGAATTAGGTATAACATATGAACATAGGTTAATCGATGATATGGTAGCTGCTGCGATGAAATGGGATGGAGGATTTGTATGGGCATGTAAAAACTATGACGGAGATGTTCAATCTGATACTGTAGCTCAAGGTTTTGGATCACTAGGACTGATGACATCTACATTATTAACCCCTGATGGTAAAACTATGGAAGCTGAAGCTGCTCATGGTACAGTAACTCGTCATTACAGATTACACCAACAAGGTAAAGAAACCTCTACTAATCCGATTGCTTCCATATTTGCATGGACAAGAGGACTTATTCATAGAGCTGAATTAGATTCTAATAATGAATTGTTGTTGTTTTGTAATCTTTTAGAAAAAGTTTGTGTAGAGACTGTTGAATCTGGCAAAATGACAAAGGATCTTGCTCTATTGATTCATGGAAGTAATCTTAAAAGACAACACTACTTAAATACTCAAGAATTCCTTGATGCAATTAAAGAAAATCTTGACACCAAGATGTCTTAACAGTATTTAGCTGGCACCATTTTTGGACCTGTAGGGATGTGAAAAAGCTTATATTTTTTTTCATCTTATTTACAACTAACACTTTCAATTTATTCTCACAGCAGAATTATACAATAAGTGGATATATTTTAGACAAGTCTAGTGACGAAGCTATAATTGGTGCTAATATTATTATTTCAGAGTTATCTTCAGGCACTATTTCTAATAACTATGGATTTTACTCCATAACTGTACCTGCAGGTGAATATATTTTTAATTACAGTATTCTAGGGTACACAGAACAAAATAAAAAAATCAATATACAACAGAACCAAACAATCAACATTTTCCTCGAGCAAAGTTTTGAAGAGTTAGACGAAGTTACAGTTACTATTGATAGTGAAAAAATAGATATTGATAAGCCAGTCATTAGTTTAAACAAATTATCTGGACAAACAATAAGACAAACGCCTGTTGTTTTTGGAGAATCGGACTTACTGAAATCAATTCAACTTCTTCCTGGTGTTAGTAGTGCAGGTGATGGATCTTCAGGATTCAATGTTAGAGGTGGTGCTGCCGATCAAAATTTAATATTATTTGATGAAGCTATTATATATAATTCGTCTCATTTGTTCGGATTATTTTCTGTTTTTAATTCTGATGCAATTAAGGAAGTTCAACTTTACAAGGGGGGCATTCCAGCAAGTTATGGCGGAAGGATTTCATCTGTACTAGATGTATTTCAAAAAGACGGCAACAAAAATAAATTAAGTTACAACGGAGGAATTGGAGCAATTTCCAGTAGGTTTTTAATTGAAGGTCCAATACAAAAAAACAAAAGCTCATTTTTAGTTGCATCCCGTGGAACATATGCTCATTTATTTCTAAAATTCACTGACATAAATAACATCGCTTACTTTTATGATTTTAATACCAAATCTAATTTTGTTATTGATGAGAAAAATAAAATATTTTTTTCAGGATATTTCGGTAGAGATTTATTTAAACTAAGTGAAACTTTTTCTAATTCTTATGGAAATACAACTCTTAATTTAAGATGGAATCACCTTTTAAATGAAAAGACATTTACAAATACATCAATTATTTTTAGCGATTATTATTATGGCTTACAATTAAATTTTGTTGGATTTGATTGGACATCTGGAATAAAAAATTTAAATGTAAAATTTGATCTAAAAAATTACTATTCTAATAGTCTACAATTTAATACTGGAATCAGCTTGATCTACTATGACTTTAGTCCTGGTAAAATTCAGCCTATCAACTCCTCTTCTGGCATAAATGAGTCTACTTTAAATAAAAAATATGCATTAGAAAATGCAATATATTTTGATTTTGTAAATACTATAAGTAAAAGGCTATCCCTTAGGTATGGCTTTAGAGTCAACCAATTTATAAGGTTAAAACAAAAAGGATTAAAAAAATACTTAAATAATCAACCAGTTGTTTATGATTCTACACTTGAAATATATTCTAGTGCAAAGCCATTAAATGAAGAATTTTCTCGTGACAAAAATGTAATAAAGTCATTTACAAACATTGAGCCTAGAATTAACTTATCAATAAACTACCTAACTCATAGTTATAAATTAAGTTATAACAGATTGAATCAATATATACACTTAATTTCAAATACCAACTCACCAACTCCTTTGGATATATGGACTCCTTCAGGCCCATACCTTAAACCACAAAAATTAGATCAATTTGCAATAGGTTATTATAAAAATTTTAAATCAATAACATTTGAATCTGAGCTATTTTATAAAAAAATAAAAAATAGAATTGATTATATAGATGATGCTGATCTTGTGGCTAACAATGATATAGAAACCGTACTTTTAAATGGACAGTCAAGGGCTTTTGGAGCTGAGTTTCTTATAAAAAAATCTTCCAATAAACATAAATTTTGGATTGCATACACAATATCTAAATCAGAGCAACAAACAGGTGGCTTAGGTAATAATGATTTTGGAATTAATAATGGGAAGTGGTATTTAACGCCTTATGACAAAACACATGATTTTAGTTTTAATTCAAACTATAAAATCAATGATAAACTTACCTTAAATACAAACTTTATTTTTCAAACAGGACAACCAACTACATATCCTAATGCACAGTATAATTATATGAATTTAAGTATTCCAAATTATGGCAATAGAAATACGTACAGATTACCAAATTATCACAGATTAGATTTTAGTTTGAGTTTAATACCCAAAAAGAATGATATTAAAAAAGCTAAAAGAGAATGGGTATTTGGAATTTATAATATTTATAACAGGGATAATGCTACATCTATTTTATTTAGAGAAAACACTGAAACATTAAAAAACGAAGCAGTACAAATATCAATTTTTGGAATTGTACCATCAATAACATATAATTTTAAATTCTAATGAAAAGACCTATAACTTTATTATTTGTTTTTGGATTTATTAGCTGTGAAAAGGTAATAGATTTAGATCTTGAATTTGAAGATCAAAGAATAGTTATAGAGGCTAAGATTAATAAGAAAGTCAATTCAAATGATGGATTTGCAGAGGTTTTAATTAGTGAGACTTCAAGTTATTTTGATAATGAAATTAAGTTTATTGAGGATGCAGAGGTTTCAATAACTGAGTTTGAAACTGGACAAAGTTTTGATTTAAAATTTGATAATAATAAATACTTTCTGAAAATTGATAAAATTTCTTTATCATCTGAATATGAATTAAATATTTTCCATAACAACAATCATTACCAGAGTATTGAAAAAATAAACCCTTCAACTAATATCAAAAGTATTGAGAGAGGAACAAGAGATTCATTGGATGAGGATGAGATAGAAATTGTGACGACTATTGATGATCAATTTGGTTATGAAAATTATTATTTGTTTGAATATGCAAAGGGAAATCTACAACCTGTTAGCGATGAATACTTTGATGGTAATACTTTTTCCTTTTCCTATTTTATAAACAAAAATAAAATAGAAAATAACTCACTTGATATAGTACTTGAAGGGATTGACGAAGAATATTTCAAATATATCATTCAAATTGTTGTACAAACAAATACTCAGAATGGACCTTTCTCAGCTGCACCATCATCAATAAAGGGAAATATCTATTGTGTAAACAACTCTGAATTAAAACCATTTGGATACTTTAAAGTCTCTGAATATGATTCTTTTAGATTAGAAAATATTGTGATAGACTAAAATATTGTAAAGAATTAACTATTTTGGTTTTTAATGAGCTTCGATAAAATAACTGAAAAATCTTCTAATTATAACCATTTAGAAAACAAGACTGTTAAGGATCTTGTAAGCATCATTAATAAAGAAGATCAGAGTGTTGCTAAGTCAGTTAGTAAGAATCTTGAAAAAATCGAAAAATTAATCAACAAAATAGAGCCTAGAATGCATAAAGGTGGAAGGTTATTTTACATAGGTGCGGGGACAAGTGGAAGGTTAGGAATTTTAGATGCTTCTGAATGTCCTCCAACTTTTGGTGTTAGTGATCAAATAGTTATTGGTTTAATTGCTGGCGGAGATAAAGCAATTAGAAAATCACAAGAATTTGCTGAGGATAGTTTAGAACGGGGCTGGGAAGATTTAAAAAAATATGAAATAAATAGTAACGACTCAGTGATAGGAATAGCTGCTTCTGGTACCACACCTTATGTTGTTTCAACTATAAAAAAATGTAATGAAAAAGAAATTCTTACTGGCTGCATAACTTGTAATTCAAATTCACCTCTTTCAAAAGAAGCTAAATTTCCAATTGACGTTGTTGTTGGGCCAGAAGTCGTAACAGGAAGTACTAGAATGAAGTCAGGTACTGCTCAGAAAATGATTTTAAACATAATTTCAACAACCTTAATGATAAGACTAGGTAGAGTTAAAGGAAATAAAATGGTTGATATGCAGTTAGCTAATAATAAACTTGTTGATAGAGCAGAGAAAATGTTAATGAATGAACTAAAAATAAGTTTAGATGAGGCAAAAAAATTGCTTCAAAAACACAAAAGTGTCAGAAAATCGATAGAAAATTTTAAGACCTAAACTTTTCTTTTAAAGTATCAAACATAATCGGAGTTGCAACAAAAACAGATGAATATGTACCAACAAGAACACCAACAATCAAAGCAAACATAAATCCTCTAATTGATTCTCCACCAAAAAGGAATATTGATACTAAAACAACAAGAGTTGTAAATGATGTGTTTAAAGTTCTACTTAATGTACTATTTAAAGCATTATCAACAGTTTTAGTTACTTCCCAAGATTTGTTGATGTTTCTATACTCTCTAATTCTATCAAAAACAACAACAGTATCATTCAGAGAATATCCGATCACCGTCAAGATTGCTGCAATAAAGGCTTGATTGATTTCCATATCAAATGGCATAAAAGTGTATGTTATAGAGAAGATTCCTAAAACAACCATTACATCATGAAAAACTGCTGAAACAGCTCCCAATGAAAATTGCCAATTTTTAAAACGTATTAGAATGTAAAGAAAAACAATTATCAAAGACCCGAAAACAGCTAAAAAAGAATTTTTCTTAATATCATCTGCTATTGTAGGACCAACACCAAATGATGACATTATTCCCACTTGTTTATCTTCATCACCATTAACAAAATCATCAATTGATATTTCGCCAATATAATCTGATAAACCTGAGTATAAAATTTGTTGAATTTCACCATCCACAGATGTTGAGGTATCATCTACTTTGTAATTTGAAGTAATCTTAAGTTGGTTTTCAGAACCAAAAGTTTTTACCTCAGCATTACCCAAGGATTCAACTAATTTTGATTGAATTTCTTGTTGTGGTACTGGTTCAGCAAATCTTACAACATATGACCTACCTCCAACAAAATCAACACCTTGATTTAATCCATTAGTAAATAATGAGAAAAATGCAATAAGAATTAAAGTTCCAGAAATCACATAAGAAACTTTTCTTTTAACTAGAAATTTGATAGATAAATTTCTAAATAAATTCTTAGTGAGTTTGGATGAAAAATTTAAATTTTTATTTTTAGAAATATGGTTTTCAACAAACATTCTTGTTATAAAAATCGCAGTAAATAGCGATGTAATGATACCTATCAATAATGTTGTAGCAAAACCTTTAATTGGACCTGATCCAAAAATAAATAATATTAATGCTGTTAATCCAGTTGTTACATTGGCATCAAGAATCGAAGATAATGCATTACTAAAACCATCTGAAACTGATTGTTTTAATCCTTTTTCCCTATATAATTCCTCTCTTACTCTTTCAAAAATAAGAACATTAGCATCAACAGACATACCGATTGTAAGAACAATACCTGCAATACCTGGAAGAGTTAAAACAGCTCCAAGACCAGATAAAAACCCAAATATTAACACGATATTTAGCACTAAAGCTATATCAGCATACAATCCAGCTCTTCCATAATAAAATATCATCCAGATTAAAACTAAAATCAATGCAATTAAAAAAGAGTTGATACCTTTTTCAATTGATTCTTGACCCAATGAAGGCCCTACTACTTCTGATTGAATAATATCAGCTGAAGCAGGTAGTTTACCTGCTCTTAAAACATTGGCTAAGTCAATCGCTTCATTTAATGAAAAATCTCCAGTTATTTCTGATCTTCCACCGGAAATTGCACCACTTGTTACGCCAGGTGCGGAATATACAACTTCGTCAAGAACAATAGCTATATTGCTTGAGTTTTTATATGCATCACCAGTTAAATCTTCCCATATCTTAGATCCTTTTCCATTCATTTGCATAGTCACAGCAGCATTACCAAACTGATCGTAAGATTGAGCAGCATCAATTACAACACTACCACTTAATGGTGGAATATCATTTCTATTGGATTTAAGTACATATAAATCAACAAGGTTGGTTTCAGGATCTGCAAGTCCCCATAAGAATTTTGTATATCTTTTTGAAGAAGGCAATAATAGTCTTACCTCTGGAAGATTTATATAAGAATCGACCTTTTCTTTATCTCTAAAGTTAAATTGAGCTAGGACAGGACCACCTTGAAAACCAGTTCCAACAATTAAATCTAGTAATGGATTTTTATCAATACTTAATGAATCGGATTTAACTTCAACATCAGCCAAAAGATCATCAATCTGAGATGATTCAGATGAAACTGATTCCTCAGTAATTTCTTCATCAAGATTAGCTTTAATTACTTGGTTGGCTTGAGATAAAAATGTAAAATACTCTTGATTTTTTTCAGATGTCCAAAATTCCAGTTGAGCGGTACTTTGGAGTAACTTCTTCACACGATCAACATCCTTCGCTCCAGGCAGTTCTACTAAAATTCTTCCTGAATTTCCTAATCTTTGAATATTCGGCTGAGTAACACCAAACTTATCAATTCTTTTTCTTAGAACTTCAAATGCTGAAGTTATTGATTCATCAATTTTTCTTCTTATGATTGGTTTAACCTCATCATTTGACATTTCAAAATTAATCTCATCACTCAATGTTCTATTTGCAAATACATCAGGTGAAGCTAATTGACTACCTTCAATTTCTTCAAAGGCGTTTAAAAATATTTCTAAATACGTATCATTTGAACTTTTTTGAAGCTCATCGGCATTATCTAAGGCTTTGTTAAAATTAGGGTCATTAGTATTCTCTGCAAGACCTTTAAGTATATCTTTAACAGAAATTTGAAGAATAACATTTATTCCACCCTTAAGATCTAAACCTTTATTTAATTCTTTTTCTTTAGCATCCTTGTAGTTTGTAAATCCAAAAACACTAATTGTTGAAACAGAATCAAGATATGATCTCTGTAATTGTTCTCTTTTAATAACATAATCCTCATCATCAACGTCAACCTTAGTAATTGAATAATTTTCAGCATCTTTTTCAATTTTATTTACAACATATGTGTAAGAAATTTGAAGAAGACTTATTAGCGCAAATAAAATCGCAATAAATTTTACAAGACCATTCTTATGCATAATTCTAATTTTATGGGAAGCAAATATATGATTTACATTATCAGAAACAAAATAATGAAATTTAAATACTTTTAGATGTGTTCACCTAAAGATTCATTCATTTTTCTAACTGCATCAACACTATTTGAAAAAAGTGATTTTTCTTCCTGATTTAAATCCAACTCAACAATTTCAACAACACCCTGTTTTCCAATAATGCATGGCACACCAATACAAATGTCATTTACACCGTATTCTCCTTCTAGGTATACTGAACTTGGAATAATTCTATTTTGATTATTTAGAATAGAATCAACAACATATGCAATTGAAGCACCTGGTGCGTACCACGCTGAAGTTCCCAATAATTTTGTTAGAGTAGCTCCACCAACCATCGTTGATTTTACAATCTCATCAATTTCAGTATTTTTAAGAAATTGACTTAAACTTAATCCGTTATATTTTGCAAACCTGTGAAGAGGAATCATTGTGGTATCCCCATGACCACCAATAACCATAGCATGAATATCATTTTGAGGCTTGTTAAGCTTCATCGAGATATATGTTTTAAATCTTGAACTGTCTAGAGCACCGCCCATTCCTATAATTTTATTCTTTTCTATCCCAGTAGATTTTAAGGCTAAGTATGTCATTGTGTCCATTGGATTGGATACAACAACTATTACAGTATCAGGGGAGTGCTCAAGAATATTTGATGTGACTTCTTTAACAATACTTGCATTAATCCCAATCAGTTCTTCCCTGGTCATTCCAGGTTTTCTTGGTATTCCTGAGGTTATTACAACTACATCTGAATTTTTAGTTTTTGTGTAATCTGATGTTGTCCCAAATACCCTAGTATTAAATCCTCTGGTTGTTGAAGTTTGCATTATATCCAAAGCTTTACCCTCTGCAAATCCTTCCTTGATGTCTAGAAGAACTACTTCGCTTGAAATTGATCTTGATGCAATGACATCAGCAGCAGTAGCCCCAACATTCCCTGCACCTACAATAGTGACTTTCATATTTTTATTTTTAAGCGTCTATATTAGCGTAAGTTGCATTTTTTTCAATAAACTCTCTTCTAGGTGGAACATCCTCACCCATTAACATTGAAAAAACTCTATCAGCTTCACCAGCGTTTTCAATTGATACTTGTCTGAAAGTTCTTGATTCTGGATTCATAGTTGTATCCCACAGCTGAATTGCATTCATTTCACCCAAACCTTTGTATCTCTGAACAGAAGCCCCAGTTCCGAAATCATTAACTAATTTATCTCGATCCTCATCATTCCATGCATAAACCTTTTTACTCCCTCTTTTAACCAAGTATAAAGGTGGAGTTGCAATGTAAACATGGCCATTCTCTACAAGCTCCCTCATATATCGGAAGAAAAATGTTAATATTAAAGTAGAAATATGACTACCATCAACATCTGCATCACACATAATAACAATCTTATGATATCTCAATTTTTCTAAGTTTAAAGCTTTACTATCTTCTTCTGTTCCAACAGTAACACCTAAAGCAGTATAAATATTAATAATTTCTTGGTTTTCAAAAACTTTATGCTGCATTGCCTTTTCAACATTAAGTATTTTACCTCTTAGAGGTAGAATTGCTTGAAAATTTCTATCTCTACCTTGCTTGGCAGTACCTCCAGCTGAGTCACCCTCAACAAGGTAAATTTCACACAATGCTGGATCCTGCTCAGAACAGTCACTTAACTTTCCAGGCAAACCACCACCACCCATAACTGTTTTACGTTGAACCATTTCTCTTGCCTTTCTGGCTGCATGTCTAGCTTGAGCAGCTAAAACTACCTTATCAACTATAATTTTTGCTTCAGCTGGATGCTCCTCTAAATAATTCTCAAGCATCTCTGATACAGCTTGAGATACAGCAGAAGTTACTTCCTTATTTCCTAATTTGGTTTTGGTTTGACCTTCAAATTGAGGTTCAGCAACCTTGACAGAAATAATAGCTGTCAAGCCTTCCCTAAAATCGTCACCAGAAATTTCAACTTTTACTTTGTCTAAAAGCCCAGAAGATTCTGCATATTTTTTTAATGTTGCTGTTAGACCTCTTCTAAAACCCGAAAGGTGAGTACCACCCTCATGTGTATTTATATTATTTACGTAAGAGTGAATGTTTTCATTGAAGGAAGAGTTATAAATCATTGCAACTTCAACAGGAATATTATTTTTTTCTCCCTCAATAGCGATAACTTCAGGTATAAGTGGTTCTCTGTTTTCATCTAAAAACTTAATAAATTCTTTAAGTCCCTCCTCAGAATAAAATTCTTCATTTAAAAAATCACCTTCAACCTTTTTTCTTTTATCAGTCAAAGAAATTTTGATTCCTTTGTTCAGATATGATAATTCTCTCATCCTGTTAGCAAGAGTTTCATAACTGTACTTTTCAACATCCTTAAAAATAGACAGGTCAGGTTTGAATGTTACAATTGTACCCGTCTTATCCGTTTTACCAACTTCTTTTACTGGATATAAAGTTTTTCCTTTTTCATATTCTTGTTGCCAAACTTTACCATCTCTATGAACTACTGCAGTAAGATGATCTGATAAAGCATTTACAACAGAAACTCCAACACCATGAAGTCCTCCAGAAACTTTATATGAATCTTTATCAAACTTACCCCCTGCTCCAATTTTAGTCATTACTACTTCAAGAGCTGAAACACCTTCTTTTTTATGCATTCCTACAGGTATCCCCCTTCCATTATCTTCTACAGAAATTGAATCATTTTCATTTATAATAACAGAAATCTGGTCACAATGTCCAGCCATGGCTTCATCGATAGAGTTATCAACAACTTCATAAACAAGGTGATGAAGACCTCTTAGACCTACATCTCCAATATACATTGAGGGTCTTTTTCTAACATGTTCCATGCCCTCAAGGGCCTGAATACTATCTGCTGAATACTGCTGATTTTGATCTTTAGTCATTGGATAAATTATAATTAGTTGTACGAATAACAAATATACCCAAAATGGGGTACATTTCTTTAAGTTTTACAGAGATGATAGCGTTAAGTTATTAACAATTTTTTCTTATAAATTAATAAGAATCATTATGGACATTAGAAATCGCTCGACCTGAGGGATCATTCATGTTTTGAAAGGATTTATCCCACTCTAAAGCAATTGGAGTACTACATGCAACTGAAGGGACAGATGGAACTGTTGAAGAAGCGGTTTTAGATGGAAAATGCTCTTCAAAAATAGATCTATAATAATACTCTTCTTTATTCATAGGGGTTTGAAGTGGAAATCTCTTTGAAGCATTACTAAACTCTTCATCAGAAATTTGATCATCAACTAATTTTTTTAAACTATCAATCCAACTGTATCCAACACCATCACTAAATTGTTCTTTTTGTCTCCAAGCGACCTCTGAAGGCAGGTAATCTTCAAATGCTTTTCTAACAACCCACTTCTCCATTCTTTCCGAATTAATCATTTTATCTGCTGGATTTATTCTCATTGCAATGTCCATAAATTCCTTATCTAAAAATGGAACTCTTCCTTCAATTCCCCAAGCTGCTAATGACTTATTAGCTCTTAAACAATCGTATTGATATAATTTATCTAATTTTCTAACAGTTTCTTTGTGAAATTCTTCAGCACTTGGAGCTTTGTGAAAATATAAATATCCGCCAAATATTTCATCAGCACCTTCACCAGATAAAACCATTTTAATACCCATGGACTTAATTACCCTAGCCATCAAATACATAGGAGTTGAAGCTCTTACGGTTGTTACATCATAGGTCTCAATATGATATATCACATCTTTTATGGCATCAAGCCCTTCTTGAATGGTAAAGGTAATTTCATGATGAATAGATCCAATATGTTCAGATACTAGCTTAGCTGCTTTGAGATCTGGTGATCCTTCCAAACCAACCGAGAAGGAATGTAACTGAGGATACCAAGCCTCAGATTTATCATCTGTTTCAATTCTATTTTTTGAAAACTTTTTTGCTAGAGCAGAAGTTATGGATGAATCAAGTCCTCCTGAAAGTAGAACACCATAGGGTACATCACTCATCAATTGTCTGTGTACAGCATCTTCAAGTCCTTTTTTTAAATCTTCAATTGAGGTATTATTTGATTTTACATTTTCAAAATTCATCCAGTCTCTCTTGTACCAAGACACATATTTTTTTGTTTTACTTGAATAGTAATTGCCCGGTGGAAATATTTCAATTTTATCACAAATACCCTCTAATGATTTTAATTCAGAGGACACATAAAAAACTTCATCAGATGACCATCCTACATATAAGGGAATAATTCCCATATGATCCCTAGAAACAAAGTATTCATTTTCTAAACTATCATAGATAACAAATCCAAAAATACCGTTCATTTTATCAACGAATTCTACCCCAAACTTGTTATAAAGTGCAATTATTACTTCACAATCAGATTCAGTTAAAAAATTATACTCAGGAACCAATTTTCTTAATTCTTTGTGGTTATAGATTTCACCATTTGCAGCTAACACATATCTTCCATCAACACCATATAAAGGTTGTTTACCAGATTTAGGGTCAACAATAGCCAATCTTTCATGAGCTAAAATTGCATTATCATCAGAGAAGATTCCATTCCAATCAGGCCCTCTATGTCTTAATTTTTTTGACATATCTAATATTTGGGGCCTTAGATCTTGAGAATCTTTTTTAATATCTAACGCACATACAATTCCACACATATTACAAATTTTGGCAAATATGATTAAATATTTTAAAAAAAATCCCATTTAGGTATAGATATCACATTTTTTTATGTAATAGTTAAAAAGCAGTCTTTTTAATAAATGAATTAATAACTTTACCAATAATTAAGAATAATGAAAAGTGTTCTTGAATATAAAAAAGCAACCATTAATATCACTGAAGAAAAAAGCATAAAAAACATAAATTTTTCTATTGCTGAAAATGAATTCATATATCTTATAGGTAAAACAGGAAGTGGAAAAAGTAGTATTCTAAGAACAATGTATGCTGATAAAAATTTCTCTGATGGAGATTTAAAGATTTTTGATTTCGATTTAAAAAATATTAAGAAAAAGGAAATACCATTTTTAAGAAGAAAAATCGGTATTGTATTTCAAGATTTTAAATTACTTCCAGACAGGTCAGTATTTAAAAACCTAGAGTTTGTTTTAAGAGCAACAAACTGGAAATCAAATATTAAAATACAAGAAAGAATTATTGATGTTCTGAGAAAAGTTGATTTAGAACATTTAAAGGATAAATATCCAAATGCTTTATCTGGTGGTGAGAAACAAAGAATATCAATTGCTAGAGCTATTCTTAATGAACCAAAACTTATTTTAGCAGACGAACCTACAGGAAATCTTGATCCTGCAACAAGTGAAAGTATAATGAACTTACTACTTGAAATAAATAAATCTGGATCAGCAATTATAATGGCAACGCATGATTATAACTTAATATCAAAAAATCCAAAAAGAACTAT
>SGZB01000002.1 GCA_004321735.1 Flavobacteriales bacterium
ATTCTGGAGGCTAGCTAAATCGAAAGTAATTTTTTCAGATTTTCAGCATACTTAGATTTCTTAATATCATCACTTAAAGATTTATATATTGTATCCATTATCTTTTTTGATTCCTTTAAATCTGTAATCGCGATATAAGGAGATACTTCAAAATCAGAATGTCTTAATGCAAAATTAGCATTATATAAAAATTGTCTTTTATTCAAACTGATCAACATCTCATCAATTTTTGCTAAACTATCTTCATCAACTTGATTATTTACTTCAAATGATGTCTTAATAAGATCTAATTTTTGGTCATTAAATTTGCGATTGAAAGCAACATAATCTCGTAATAGGGAATCGTTTTTAGACCCCGAAACATTAATTTCATACCCAAATTTATCCAATGAAGAGACTACTTTAATCTTTTTTTGTTCAGCAAAAAAAGATAGTGTCTTGTATGAATTACCATCATTAAGAATTAGATCCACATATAAAATTTGAGGCTCAGAAAGGTTACTTTTAAATTTTACTAAATTATCACCTTTTATAAATACAGAGTCAATTATAACACCTGTACTATCATTAACTTTTGATAAAATAACTTTTCCTTTTTTTAAACCTTTTATTTCAAGCTCTAATTCAAAATTATTAGTTGAGCTACATGAAATAAAAAAAACACTAAGCAGAATTAATCTTAAATACATTTATCAAAACTAATTAAAAGTATATTTATTTGATAAGATCAAAGCTTCTTTTTATGAAATTAGTTAAATCTTGACCTTTTAAAAGATTTTGAGATAATTTAGCTAGATCTAGCGATTGATTAATCAATCTTTCTCTCTTGTTTTTTGTCTTTGTATTTAGAATATTCGTTATAAGATCGCTATTAGTATTAACAACAAGATTATAGATCTCAGGCATATTTCCAAACATCCCACCAACTCCAGTAGCTTGCATGTCTTTCATTCTTCTCATAAACTCAGGAAGAGTTATCATAAATGGCGGAGTATTACTGTCAGAAGCTTCAAGTTGAATTGTAAATTTTTCTTTTGGAATAATCTCCTCTAGGTATGAATTTAATGTTTCCTTTTCCTTTTCGTTAAGTTTAGAAACATTCTCCTCTTCCTTTTTAATAAGATTTTCAATTGTATCAGAATCTACTCTTGCAAAAGAAATTTTTTCTTTCGTTGTCTCTAGTTTTTGTAATAAGTGAGAAATTATAGGAGAGTCTAAAAGTAACACTTTATATCCTTTATCTTCTGCTATTCTTATAAATGAATCTTGTTCTTTAACATTTGTAGAATAAAGTATTACTGTCTTACCATCCTTATCAGTCTGATTATCTTTGATTTCTTCAATCAGTTCATCATAAGTAAAGTATTTACTATCCGTTGTTGGATAAAGTGAGAATTTTTCAGCTTTTTCAAAGAATTTTTCTTCGCTCAACATTCCATATTCAATTATAACTTTGATGTCATTCCACTTTTCCTCAAACATTTTTCTGTCCTTTTTGAATAAAGAATTTAATTTATCACCAACTTTTCTAGTTATATAATTAGTAATTTTTTTGACTGCAGAATCAACTTGTAAGTAACTTCTTGAAACATTAAGTGGAATATCAGGTGAATCGATAACACCTCTCAATAGTGTTAAAAACTCAGGAACAATTCCTTCAACATTATCTGTAACAAAAACTTGATTCTGATATAGTTGGATTTTATCCTTTTGAATATTAATATCATTAGATAATTTTGGAAAGTAAAGAATACCAGTTAAATTGAATGGATAATCTACATTTAGATGAATATTGAAAAGAGGTTCTTCAAAATTCATCGGGTATAAATCTCTATAGAATTGCTTGTAATCCTCGTCCTTTAATTCAGAAGGTTGTTTTGACCAAGCTGGTTCAGTAATATTTATAATATCATCGACTTGTTCCTTTATTTCTTTTTTATCATCACCCTCACCTTCATTTCTAGTTATTTCTTTAGTTCCAAACTTTATAGGAATTGGCATGAACCTATTATATTTTTTAAGTAAATCTCTTATTTTAGATTCCTCCAAATAATCTTTAGAGTCTTTAGAAATATTTAAAATTATTTCAGTTCCAACTTCTTTTTTGTTATGTTTTTTAAGAGTAAATTCCGGTGAACCATCACAAGACCAATGAATCGCACTTTCATCTTTGTATGATTTAGAAATGATTTCAACTTTATCAGCAACCATAAATGCAGAATAAAACCCTAAACCAAAATGGCCTATAATTCCACTGTCTTTAGCAGTATCTTTATACTTTTCTAAAAATTCTTCAGCTCCTGAAAAAGCTACTTCATTAATATATTTTTTAACTTCTTCCGCAGTCATTCCAATTCCTTGGTCAATAATATGTAGTTTTTTTCCTTTTTTATCGACCTTAACTTCAATCAATGGGTTTTCTACATTAACTTTTGATTCGCCAATGTTAGATAGGTGTTTTAATTTTAGTGTTGCATCAGTTGCATTTGAAATTAACTCTCTTAAAAAAATTTCTTGATCGCTATATAAAAACTTTTTAATTAGCGGGAATATGTTTTCAACTGAAACATTGATTTTACCTTTACTCATAGTTTTTTATATTGTTCTAAATCTTCTGTATTGATTAAACTTCATTCTTTTGGAGTTTCCCATAAATTTAGTTGAACTAACTCTATTATTAAATTCATTTCTAATTGAATTTAATTGTGAATTTCCATTATCTTGTTTATTCATTCCTTAATAATTATCTTGTTAAATGTTCAAATGATATACCAAATATTTTTTGATGACAAAATGACATTTATTTTTTATCAATATGTATAATTCAAAAATTTCAGGTCTAGGATATTATGTTCCCAACAACATTGTAACAAATGATGACCTCTCAAAAATTATGGACACCTCCGATGATTGGATTAAGGAAAGAACAGGGATCCATCAAAGACGTTGGATTGAAAAGAATAGTGGAGATACTACTTCTATCATGGGAGTTAAAGCAGCTGAAATGGCAATTAAAAATGCTGGTATAACAAAAGACGATATTGACTTTATCGTGTTTGCGACTCTAAGTCCTGATTATTTTTTTCCAGGTGGGGGTGTGATGATTCAAGATATGATGAATATGGGTACCATAGGGGCATTAGATGTCAGAAATCAATGTTCTGGATTTATTTATGCATTATCAACTGCTGATCAATTTATAAAAACTGGAATGTACAAAAATATTTTAGTTATTGGATCAGAAACACATAGTCATGGATTAGATAAAACAACGAGAGGTAGAGGAGTTTCTGTAATTTTTGGAGATGGTGCTGGTGCAGTAGTGCTTTCAAGAGAGGAAAATAATTCAAAAGGAATTCTTTCAACTCATCTGCATTCAGAGGGTAAACATGCAAAAGAGCTTTCATTAATTTCACCGGGTTTAGGAACTAGATGGGTTACAGATATTGTTGAAGATAATGACCCAAATGATGAAAGCTATTACCCTTATATGAATGGTCAATTTGTTTTTAAAAATGCAGTTGTAAGATTTTATGAAGTTATTAATGAGGCCTTAAATAAAAATAATTTAACTAAAAAGAATATAAAATTGCTTGTTCCTCACCAGGCAAACCTAAGAATTTCTCAATTCATTCAAAGAAAATTTCAACTTAGTGATAATCAGGTTTATAATAATATCATGAAATATGGAAATACCACAGCAGCCTCTATACCGATTGCTTTAGCTGAAGCTCATCAGGATGGTCATATAAAGAAGAATGATATTATTTTATTAGCAGCCTTCGGAAGTGGATTCACTTGGGGAAGTGCTTTAATTAGATGGTGACTTTTTAATAAAATGTAAACCAATAAATGTGATTAATCCATTAATTGGAAGTAATTCATATCCTATAATGTAACCACCTAATAACTCTGAGGGAATTTTACTTAATAAAAACACAGCAATTACTGACAAACAGCATACAATAATAGAATATTTGTCTTTTATTTTATGCTTAGTTAATATGCCAAAAGCAAATAAACCTAACAGTGGACCGTATGTGTAACCGGCAACTGTAAGTAATCCATCAATTACATTTGTGTTTAGTAGATGTTTGTAAGAAATTATAACTAAAACTAAAATAAAACTCATTAGGATATGAGTTCTGAATCTTAGTTTTTTTTGATCATTCTCACTTTTTTCACTAATATTTAAAAAATCTATACAAAAAGATGTTGTTAATGATGTTAGTGCACTGTCGGCACTACTGTAGGCAGCTGCAATTAGCCCAAGTAAAAAAGTAATTCCAATTAATATTCCTAAATCAGAGTTAAGTGCAATTTCTGGAAACAGTAAATCAGTATTTATATCGCCATTTAAAACCGGGATATTTATTCCGTTTTTATTTGAATATATGTATAAAAGTGCTCCAAGTAAAAGAAATATAAACGTTACTATTGTTAAAACAAAGCTGAAAACGACCATGTTTTTTTTAGCCTCATTTAAGTTTTTACATGTCAAATTCTTTTGCATCATATCTTGATCTAGGCCAGTCATACATATAGTAATGAACATTCCTCCAATAAATGATTTTACAAAGTGATTTCTCTCAAGAAAGTTGTCAAAAACAAAAATATTTGAATAGTTTTTTAATTCCTCTGATCTAATAAAATCAGACATAGACCAACCAATTTCTTTATTAATTAAAAATATAGATAAGCCTACTGCTAAGATCATTAAGAATGTTTGTATAGTATCTGTCCATACAACTGTTTTGATTCCTCCTCTAAAAGTGTAGATCCATATTAATAGAATTGAAAAACACACAGTAATCTCAAATGGAATATTCCAGGTATCAAAAATGAATTTTTGTAAAACAATTGCAACAAGATATAATCTAAATGCTGCTCCTATTATCCTTGAAATAAAAAAGAAAAGAGCACCTGTTTTATGAGAAATAGTTCCAAGTCTGTTTCCCAAGTACTCATAAATCGATGTAACGTTGTTTTTATAATAAATTGGTAAAAGAATATAAGCAACGACAAAGTAGCCAAAGAGATACCCTAAAACAACTTGAAAGTAAGAAAAACCAGATGTTTCAACGTCACCAGGAACAGAAATAAAAGTTATTCCTGATAAAGAAGCTCCAACCATACCAAAGGCTACAACATACCATGGAGATTGCTTATCACCAGTAAAAAAAGTTTTATTATTGCCTGAACCTTTAGTGAGATTTGATACAATCAGTAAAACCAAAAAGTAACAAATAATTATAGATATAATTAACGTTTCTGACATCTAATCAATAATAGTAAATATAAGAATTTATCAAACTGTTTATTCTTCTATATTTGCACTATGGAAATTCCTTCAAAAATTTTAGAAAATGCTGTTCATGAAATTTCTAAATTACCTGGAATTGGAAGAAGTACTGCCCTCAGACTTGCTTTAAATATTCTTTCAAGAGAAGAAAGTGAAGTAGAGAACTTAACGTTGGCGTTAAATCAATTAAAAAAAAATATCAAGCTTTGCTCCAGTTGTTATAATCTATCTGATTCAGACTTATGTAGTATTTGTTCAAGCAATAAAAGAAACAAATCTGTAATTTGTGTTGTTGAAGATATCAGAGATGTTATGGCTATTGAGAACACAAATCAATTTAATGGTTTATATCATGTATTAGGTGGTAAAATATCTCCAATTGAGGGGATTGGCCCTAATAAGCTTAAAATTAATGAGCTAATTGAAAGAATTTCTAGAGATGAAGTAAGGGAAGTGATTTTTGCATTGAGTGCAACAATGGAAGGCGATACAACCAGTTATTTTATTTTCAAAAAAATTAAATTTGAAAATATTAGTTTTAGTACAATATCTAGAGGAATTTCTGTAGGAGATGATCTGCAATATGCTGATGAAATTACCTTAGGCAAAAGTATTATTAACAGAATACCATATAATCAAAGCAATTAGTAATCCTAAATATATAATTGATATTTTTGCATAATGTCTACAAAAACAAAATATAATTTACAGTTACCCAGAATGGGGGAAAGTGTTGATGAAGCAACCATTGTAAGTTGGTTAAAAGAGGTTGGCGATGAAATTAACGTTGATGATTTTGTTGTAGAAATTGCAACTGATAAAGTAGATTCTGAAGTTCCTAGTGATGTAAGAGGAAAACTTATTGAAAAATGTTTTGAGGTAAATGATGTTGTTAAAGTTGGTGAAACAATTTGTGTAATTGAATTAAGTGATGATGTTGAAAGAGTAGAAGAAAAAATAATTGACAATATTCCCAATATAGATTTAATTATTCCAAAGGAAGAACAAGAAAACAATACTAATTCTGAAAAAAAAGAAAATAATGATAAAAGTGAGGCCTACTTTTCCCCACTTGTTAGAAGTATTGCTAATAAAGAAAATATTTCTGACCAAGAATTAGAAAATATTGCTGGATCAGGGGAAAACAATAGACTAACCAAAAGAGATTTACTTGACTATCTAGATTCAAACAAGAAATTAGACAATTCAAGTGCATCTAAAGTTGAATTTAATCCATCAAATCAAACATCTAGAGATTTAACAAGAATGGAGAAAGTTTTAGCTGAACATATGGTTAATAGCAAAAAAACATCTCCTCACGTTCAATCATTTATTGAAGTTGATGTTACTGAATTATGGAATTGGAGAGAAAAAGTGAAGAATGATTTTTTTGAGAAAACTGGTCAAAAGATTACCATTACTCATGTTATAACTAACATAGTTTCTGAACTTTTAGCAGAATTTCCTATTCTTAATTCAAGTCTAGTTAATGATAAAGTGATTATAAGAAAAGAAATTAATGTTGGAGTTGCAACCGCTTTAAAAGATGGAAATTTGATTGTTCCTGTAATTAAAAATTGTGACCAACTTAGTTTGGTTGGGATTATAAATTCCATGAACAAATTAATTCAAAATGCTAGAACAAATAATTTGAGTCCTGATGATGTTTTTGGAGGCACTTACACAATTACTAACGTTGGAGTTTTTGGAACTCTGGCAGGAACACCAATAATAAATCAGCCTCAAGTAGGTATTTTAGCAATTGGCTCAATAGAAAAAAAACCCTCAGTTATTGAAACTAACAAAGGAGATTTTATTGGAGTAAGAAGGAAAATGATTTTATCTCATAGTTATGATCACAGAATAATCAATGGAGCTACTGGTGGTTTATTTATTAAAAGATTAAAAGAAATTTTAGAATCTTGGGATTCAAATACAATGATTTAGTATGTCCTTATCTATAAATTTAAAACGGCCAATTTGTTTTTTCGATTTAGAAACAACAGGAATTAATATAGTTAATGATAGAATTGTAGAAATTTCTATTATCAAAATTAATATTGATAATACTGAAGAGTCAAAAACTTGGCTAATAAATCCAACGATTCCAATACCACCAATGACTTCAGCTATTCATGGTATTACTGATGAAATGGTAAAAGATAAACCAACTTTCAAAGAAACCTCAAAAGAAATTTTTGACTTTATATCCAACTGTGATCTTGCTGGATTTAATTCAAATAAATTTGATGTTCCACTTCTAGCTGAAGAATTTTTGAGGGCTGATTGTGATTTTGATATATCTAAAATAAAATTAGTTGATGTTCAAAATATTTTTCATAAAAAAGAAAAGAGAACACTATCTGCTGCTTACAAGTTTTATTGTAATAAGGAACACTTAAATGCTCATTCATCTATGTCTGATACTAGAGCTACTTACGAAGTTTTTTGTGCTCAAATTGATAAGTATGATGACTTAGAGAAAAATATAGATTTTTTATCTAATTTTTCGAAGCAGAAAAAGAACCTTGATTTAGCCGGATTTATTTATGAAAACAGTGATGGAAATCCTACTTTTTCTTTTGGAAAATACAAAGGAAAGGAACTTGATTTTGTAATTGATAAAGATCCTGGATATTTCAGTTGGATATTAAATGCAGATTTTCCAAGATACACTAAGAATATTCTTAATAAAATAAGATTAAGTAAAATCAACAATAAACTTTCATGAAAATTATCTGTGTTGGACAAAATTATTTAAAGCATATTGAAGAATTAAAATCTAAAAAAACTTCTTCACCCGTAATTTTTCTAAAGCCTGATTCATCATTAATCGCTAAAAATCAACCATTTTTTATTCCAAAATTTTCAAATGAAATCCATTATGAAATAGAATTGATTTTAAAATTTAATAGGGTAGGAAAACATATTTCAAAAGATTTTGCATATGAATACTTTGATCAAATTTCATTAGGTGTTGATTTTACAGCAAGGGACCTTCAAAAAAAACTTAAGAGTAATGGCCATCCTTGGGAAAAAGCAAAAGCATTTGACAACTCTGCCTTGATTGGTAGTTGGATTGATGTAGAAAAATTCAAAAATTTATCTAATATTAATTTTTATTTAAAGAAAAATGGTAAAGTAGTTCAATCTGGAAATTCCTCAAATATGATTTGGAAAATTGATGAATTAATTTCAGAGGTTTCAAGTTATTTTACAATAAAAATTGGAGATGTTATGTTTACCGGAACACCCGAAGGTGTTGGTAAAGTTTCAATTGATGATGTTCTTGAGGGATACCTTGAAGATCAAAAAGTATTTAATATCAAGATTAAGTAATGCTTAAAAACATAATTCAATTTTTAAAAAAAGAAAAACAAACCCTCTCAGTTGCTGAGAGTATTACTGGTGGAAACTTGTCAAGTTCTTTTGTTTCTGAATCGGGTGCATCTATTTTTTTTTTAGGTTCAGTGGTTACTTACTCAAAAAACTCTAAAATAGAAATTTTAAATATTAGCTCTGAAGATTTACAAAATAACTCATTAGTAAGTGAATATGTGAGTAAGAATATGGCAGAATCTTGTAAAAAACTATTTAAATCCTCCTATTCAATATCTACAACAGGAAATGCGGGACCAAAAACAAATGATTCAGTTTCTAATATTGGTCAAGTTTTTATTTCTGTAGCATCAAAAAGCGGAATTTTCACTGAAGAGTTTAATTTCAAGGGTTCTCGAAAAGAAATTATAGAGCAAACAGTGGAAAATGCACACAAAATTTTATACAAAAATCTAATAAAATAAATTTGTTATAAGTGTAAAATGTTGTTTATTTGCACACCGAAAGGATAAAAGTTATGTCTAAAGTTTGTCAGATATCAGGTAAAAAAGTTCAATTTGGTAACAATGTTTCCAAAGCAATTAATAAGACAAGAAGAAGATTTAATGCCAATATTATTTCCAAGAAATTTTATATTCCTGAAGAAGATAAATGGATTAAGCTTAAGGTTTCCACATCTGTTTTAAAGACTATCAATAAAAAAGGAATATCTGCTGTCCTTAAAGAAGCTAAAGAAAAAGGTATAAAATTATAATCAATGGCAAAGAAAGGTAATAGAGTTCAAGTTATTTTAGAATGTACTGAGCACAAGGATTCTGGTATGCCAGGAACTTCTAGGTATATTTCTACTAAGAATAAAAAAAATTCCCCTGAAAGATTAGAGTTGAAAAAATTTAATCCTGTTCTTAAAAAATACACACTGCATAAAGAGATCAAATAATGGCAAAGAAAACAGTAGCTACATTACAAACTGGTTCCAAGAAGCTTACTAAGGCAATTAAAATGGTAAAAAGCCCAAAAACAGGAGCTTATACCTTCTCTGAAGGAATTATGTCAGCAGATCAAGTTAACGATTGGTTGTCTAAAAAGTAGATTTCTCTTTTTTTTCTATTTAATTTTAATAACTATCTTTCTTAAATGAACTTTTTGAAGAAGATATTTAGAAAATCTAATAATGATAAATTAGATAAAAGCCTTGAAAAGACTAGTTCATCCTTTATAGAAAAAATCAAAAAAGTAGTTGTTGGTAAGACTAAAGTTGATGCTACAACTCTTGATGATCTTGAAGAAGTCTTAATAACCTCTGATGTTGGAGTAAAAACCACTTTGAAAATTATTGATTCAATTGAAGAAAGAGTTAAGAAAGAGAAGTATACGAATGCACAAGAGCTAGATACAATCCTCAAAGAAGAAATTTCAAATATTATATTTGATAACTCAGATTCTGATGCATATGAAATTAAAGAAAAACCACACGTAATTCTTGTTGTTGGAGTAAATGGTGTTGGAAAAACTACTTCCATTGGTAAACTAGCAAATTTTTTTAAAAATCAAGGATTATCAGTTATGATAGGTGCTGCGGATACTTTTAGAGCTGCAGCAATTGAGCAGTTAGAAGAATGGGCTATTAGATCAAATGTTGACATTGTTAAGCAGGAGATGGGTAGTGACCCCGCTTCTGTTTCATATGATACTTTAAATTCAGCTATAAATAAAAATCATGATATTGTTATTATTGATACTGCAGGGAGGCTGCATAACAAGGTAAATCTCATGAACGAACTTTCTAAAATCGGAAGAGTTCTAAAAAAATTAAATATAAATGCTCCTCATGAAATTTTACTTGTTTTAGATGGTTCGACAGGTCAAAATGCATACGAACAAGCAAAACAATTTTCTGAAGCAACAGAAATTACATCAATGATGGTAACAAAATTAGATGGTACTGCTAAAGGTGGTGTTGTAATTGGAATTTCAGATCAGCTAAGTATTCCAATCAAGTTTATTGGAACTGGTGAATCTATTGATGATATAGAGATTTTTGACAAGAAACAATTTGTCGAGTCTTTTTTCAAAAAAAAAATTAAATGAGAACAAGAACATTTAATAAGAATAAAATCAATGTAGTTACACTTGGATGCTCTAAAAATCTTTATGATTCTGAGGTTTTGATTTCACAATTAAAAGCTAATAACAAGAATGTTGTTCATGAAGGTGATGGTAATATAGTTGTAATAAATACTTGTGGATTCATTGATAATGCTAAACAACAATCAATTGATACAATTCTTGAATATTCAGATAAAAAAAATCAGGGAAAAATAGATAAGCTATATGTTACTGGATGTTTAAGTGAGAGATATAAAGATGATCTTGAAAAAGAAATTCCTGACGTTGATAAGTATTTCGGGACAACAGATTTACCTCACTTACTAAAGCATTTAAGGGCTGATTACAAAAGCGAATTAATTGGAGAGAGATTCTTATCTACACCAAAAAATTACGCTTACTTAAAAATTTCTGAAGGATGCGATAGAAAATGTTCTTTTTGTGCTATTCCACTTATGAGAGGAAAGCATAAATCTAGAAGTATAGAAGATATAGTTCATGAGGCTAAAAAAATGGCTTCACAAGGTGTAAAAGAACTAATTTTGATAGCTCAAGAATTGACTTATTATGGTCTCGACTTGTATAAAGAAAGATCAATCTCTAAGCTTCTAAAAAAAATATGTGATTTAGAAGGAATTGAATGGGTTAGGCTACATTATGCATATCCCTCTGGTTTTCCTAATGAATTGATCGATACAATAAAAAATGAAGAAAAGATTTGTAATTATTTAGATATCCCTCTTCAGCATATTTCAGATGAAATTCTCAAATCAATGAGGAGAGGTTCAACTAAACTTAAAACAAATAATCTAATTACAAATCTTAGAAAACAGATACCTGAAATCTCAATAAGAACAACCTTAATTGTTGGTTACCCTGGTGAGACAAAAACTCATTTTAAAGAGTTGTGTGATTGGGTTAAGGAAATGAAATTTGAAAGACTAGGATGTTTTAAGTATAGTCATGAAGAAAATACTCATGCTTATAATTTGGTTGATGATGTAACAGAGATTGAAAAACAAAGACGGTTGGAGAAAATCATGTCTATTCAAAAAGAAATCTCTAGAGAATTGAATCAAAAAAAGATTGGAAATGAAATTAGATGCTTAATTGATAGATTTGAAAGTGGTTATTACATTGGAAGATCAGAATATGATTCACCTGACGTCGATAACAATATTTTGATTAAATCAGATAATATTCATTTGAGAATTGGAGAATTTTATAATGTAATTATAGATGATGCATCAGATTATGACTTATTTGGAACTATCAAATGAAAAATTCTATATCCATTGAAATAAATACCTCTAATCATCTCCCTATGATAACAAAAGATTATGTCTTAAAAAATAATCTTAAAGAATTTCACTCCTTTGAAAACAATATTGATAATTATAGCGAACAAATTATTGTAAGAAATAATTTTTCAACGGAAAAAAGAAACTCCCTAGTCGAAGTTTTATTAGATCAAAATAAGGGTTTTAGTAAAAATATAATAGATAATATATTAAAACTTAGAGATTCAAAAACATTCACGGTAACTACAGGGCATCAGTTGTGTTTATTTACAGGTCCTATGTATTTTATTTATAAAATTTTACAAACAATAAAATTGAGTAAAACTTTAAAGAAGAAATATCCAGAAAATAATTTTATACCTGTTTATTGGATGGCATCTGATGATCATGATTTCGAGGAAATTAAATTTTTTAACTCATATCAAAAAAAGTTCACTCATGAGATTAATAGTGAAAACCTTTGTACTGGAAATATTAAAACTAAAAATCTAGATAAAGTTTATCGGGATCTAGAAATTGAATTTTCTAATAAAAAAAATATAAATCAATTACTTCAGATTTTTAAAGAATCTTATTTGTCTAATAAAACATATTCGTCTGCTAGTAGACATCTCGTTTACGAGCTATTTAAAGATTATGACATTGTTGTTTTAGATCCTAATGAAAAGAGGCTAAAGACACATTTTAAATCGATTATAATTGATGAAATTTCAAACTTCAGTACATATAGAATAGTTAGCGAAACAGTTGGGAAGATTTCTGAAACATATCAAGGAAAATTTAAACCTCAAGTAAATCCTAGAAAAGTAAATTTATTTTACATTGAAAATAAAAAAAGATTTAGAATAGATTTTAAAAACGGTCTTTTTAAGATTTTCAATAAAAATTATTCAAAGGAGGACCTTTTAAAAATCGTTGAATCTAATCCTGAAAATTTTTCTCCTAATGTACTATTACGCCCTTTGTATCAAGAATCAATTTTGCCAAATCTTGCATATGTTGGAGGTGGTTCAGAAATTTCTTATTGGCTGGAGTTAAAAGATCTTTTTATTTTTTATAAAATTCCTTTTCCTATTTTATCACTAAGGTGTTCACTGTTACTCTTAAATGAAAAAGATATTGATCAAATTTCGAAAAATAATCTTTCTGTTAGTGATTTTTTTGAACAGTTAGATTTTATTGAAAAAAAATATATTTCTAAAAAAAATACAGGTAAATACAATTTTACCAATTTTATAAAAGAATATAATCTTCTATTAGATAATCAGTTTAGTCAATTATTAAAAATTGATAAGAATTTAAACCCAATTTTATCATCTTTAAAAAAGCGTCATCATAATGATTTTGATAATTTGAATAAAAAAATTATTAAATCTTTGAAGACAATGGATGAAACTTCTATTAATCAAATTCGAAAATTATATTATAAAATATTCCCTAATGGAGTTCAACAAGAGAGATATATTAATTTTTCACATTTTTATTCAATCATGGGTACTGAATTAATTGATGAGTTGTTTTCAGTTATAGATCCATTTGAACCAAAATACAAAGTCTGTATAATATAATTTTATTTTAAGTTTTTGATGTATTTTTGAGGATGCAAGAAAAGGTATTAATTCTTGATTTTGGTTCTCAGTATACACAATTAATAGCCAGACGAGTTAGAGAATTAAATATCTATTGTGAAATTTTTCCTTTTGATAGTAAAAAATATATTTTCAATCAATATAAGGCTATTATACTTTCAGGATCCCCTTATTCAGTTAGAGCTGATAATTCTTTAAAGCTTGATTTGAGTTCTGTGAAGGGAAAAATACCATTGCTAGGTATTTGTTATGGAGCTCAATTATTAGCAAATAATTATTTAGGAGAAGTAAAAGCTTCAAATAAAAGGGAATATGGTAGAGCTAATTTAAATTCAATCATACAAAGTGAATTATTAGATGGAGTGATAAATGGTTCTCAAGTTTGGATGAGTCATGCAGATACTATTTTTAAGTTACCAGCCAATTCAAAAAGAATAGCAAGTACTGCTGAAGTAGAAAATGCTGCATTTAAGTTCAGTAATGAAAACACCTACGGTATTCAATTTCACCCAGAGGTTTATCATTCAATTGATGGAAAAAAGATTTTATATAATTTTTTAATTAATATTTCTAAAATAAAGCAATCCTGGACTGCTAGTTCATTTGTTGAAAGTACTATTAGAGAATTGAGATCTAAAATCAAGGATGAGAAAGTGATCTTAGGTTTATCAGGTGGAGTTGATTCATCAGTAGCTGCAGTAATTTTAAATAAAGCTATAGGTGAAAATTTGTATTGTGTTTTTATAGATAATGGTTTGTTAAGAAAAAATGAATTTGATTCTGTTTTAGATCAATATAAAGGTATGGGTCTAAATGTCATAGGTGTTGATGCTAAGCAAAGATTTTACAATGAATTAAAAGGTGTTAGTGATCCTGAACAAAAAAGAAAAGCAATAGGAAAAATATTTATTGATGTTTTTGATGACGAAGCATCAAAAATTAATGATGTTAAATGGCTTGCACAAGGAACAATATATCCTGATGTAATAGAATCAATCTCAGTTAAAGGTCCTTCAGCTACAATTAAATCACATCATAATGTTGGTGGTCTTCCAGACTACATGAAACTGAAAGTAGTTGAGCCATTAAGAATGCTTTTTAAGGATGAAGTAAGAAATGTTGGAGCTGAGCTAAATATATCTAATAAAATTTTAATGAGACATCCTTTCCCAGGACCAGGCCTTGCTATTAGAATTCTAGGTGATATAGATGAGAATAAAGTAAGAATATTACAGGATGCAGATGATATTTTTATTGGTGAGTTGAAAAAACATAATCTTTATTCAAAGATTTGGCAAGCTGGTGTTATGCTATTGCCTGTTCGGTCAGTCGGTGTAATGGGGGATGAAAGAACATATGAAAATTGTGTTGCTTTAAGAGCTGTTACATCAACCGATGGTATGACAGCAGATTGGTATAATTTACCATATGATTTTTTACAGGACGTTTCGAATAAAATTATAAATAACGTGAAGGGGATAAATAGAGTAGTTTATGACATTAGCTCAAAACCGCCTGCGACAATAGAATGGGAGTAAAAAATATTTTTTCATTTTTTGTATTACTTTTTTCTTTGTTTTTATGTGGACAAACAATTGAGGAAAATGAAATTCAATATGATTCAATTGTAAGTCATGAGGTGCAGAAAAAAGAAACATTATTTAGTATCTCTAAAATTTATGGTATCTCTGTTGTAGATTTATTGAAGGCTAATCCCGATATAAAAACAGATAAGCTAAAAAGAAAATCCATATTAAATATTCCTTTGAAAAAAGTAGTAAAAATTACTGCTATTAATGATAGAAATGAAGAGTTGGATTCTGTGTTAGTAATAAGTGAAAAAGACAACTCATTGTTTAGTAAAAAATTTAAAAGAAAAAATTTAAATGTTGCATTGCTTGCACCACTTAAATTAAATTCGATATTATTAGATTCCGTTGAATTAACAAAAAAAACTTTAAGTGAGCTTAATCTTACAACTATATCCATAAGTTTTTTAAATGGTCTAAAGGGCACAATTAAAGAACTAGAGGAACGCGGTGTTAAGATTGATTTAAGTATTTATGATACTGAAAATAACATCAATAAAATTAAAGAACTAAAAGCTCAAGATTTTAGTTCTTATGATTTAGTTATTGGGCCATTTATAAATAGAAATTTTAATGAATTTGCTCAGGATTTTGATAATTTGATTGTTTCTCCTTTAGTAAATAATGGAATTAAATTAAAAAATAATGTCATTCAGACTATTGGTCCAGATTCATTAAAAAGAAAATCAATATATAAAATGATTGATGATAGAATTAATGAAACAGAAGATCAATGTGCCATAATTATTTCAGATTTGAATAACATTTCTTCTGCTAACAAATTACTAGAAAAATTTCCAAACGCAGAGCATATAAAAATAGATAATGAAAATTTGTTTGTTGATCCAAAAATTACAGATTCCTTAATGGGTATAAATAAACAAAATTGGGTTTTTCTTGAAACTTCAAAATCTAATGTTATTTCAAGTGTAACTTCAATGTTAAGTTCTCAAAAGAATAATGAAAGAGATATAAAATTATATTCTACAGTTTCTGGTGAAAATTATGAAAACCCAAATAGTAGTTTAGATAAACTAGGTAAGATTTCTTTTATTTATCCATCAAATTCTAAACCTAATTACAATAATTCATTCCAGATTTTCTATGATTCATATATTGATATGTTTGGTAATGAACCTGATAGAATCTCAGTCAGGGCTCGAGATTTAACTATGGATTTATTTTTAAGAATTTTAGTTTATAGAAGACTTGAAAATTCTTTTAATCACGGTGAGACTGAATATCTTCAAAATAAATTTAATTATGTTATTGGGCCAAATTCAATATTAAATAAATCATTTTTTATATTGGAGCATGTTGATCTGAAGGTATTAGATTATAATTCTAAAAATGAAGATTAATAGTTTTTGTATTTTTGAAAATCTTTAAAAATTGAATAGTTCACCGAAATATGTTTTTGTTACAGGAGGAGTAAGTTCTTCTCTTGGGAAAGGTATAATATCTGCGTCATTGGCAAAACTTCTTCAATCAAGAGGTTTGAATGTTACAATACAAAAATTTGATCCTTACATAAATATTGATCCTGGAACATTGAATCCTTATGAGCATGGAGAGTGTTATGTGACAGATGATGGAACTGAAACAGATTTGGATTTAGGTCATTACGAAAGATTTCTAGATATTAAAACTAGTAACTCTAACAACGCTACTACCGGACAAATCTATCAAACTGTAATCAATAAGGAAAGAAAAGGTGATTTCTTGGGAAAAACAGTTCAAGTTATTCCACATATTACAAATGAAATTAAAAGAAGAATTCAGCTAATTGAATCAGAAAAGGAATATGATATTATTATTACCGAGCTTGGTGGTACTGTAGGTGATATTGAATCCTATCCTTTTATAGAAGCTGTTAGACAGTTTAGGTGGGAGTTAGGTATTGCAAATAGTATTGTAATTCATCTTACACTATTGCCATTTCTTGCTGCTGCTGGAGAACTAAAAACAAAACCAACTCAACACTCGGTCAAAAAATTAATGGAATCAGGAGTGAATGCAGATATAATAGTTTGTAGAACAGAACATGAAATGAATGAAGAATTGAGAAGTAAAATTGCTTTGTTTTGTAATGTTGACGTGGAATCAGTTATTCAATCAATAGATGCAAGTACAATTTATGAGGTTCCAATTTTAATGCAAGAAGAGAAACTTGATCAAGTAGTTTTAAAGAAGTTAAATATTAAAAATTCCAATAAAACTGAATTTAAAAAATGGAAAACTTTTGTTCAAAAAGTAAAAAACCCAAATGATACTGTTGATATAGGTTTGATTGGTAAATATGTTGAATTACAAGACTCATATAAATCAATACTTGAATCATTTGTTCATGCAGGTGCTGAAAATGAACTTAAGGTAAATGTAATTCCAATTCATTCTGAAGAAATTAATAAATCAAATTTAATTGAATTACTTTCTAGCTTAGATGGAATTCTTGTAGCTCCTGGTTTTGGTGAAAGAGGGATTGAGGGTAAAATATGTGCAATACAATTTGCCAGGGAAAATAACATTCCATTCTTGGGTATTTGTTTAGGCATGCAGATGGCTGTTATTGAGTATTCAAGAAATGTTTTAAATCTTTCCGATGCTAATTCAACTGAGATGAATACCGAAACCTCAAATCCTGTTATTTCTCTAATGGAAAATCAAAAGAATATTACTGAAATGGGCGGAACAATGAGGCTAGGATCATGGAAGTGTGATTTAATTGAAAATTCTTTAGCTCAGAGAATATATTCAAAAAGTAAAATAAAAGAAAGGCACAGACACAGATATGAACTTAATTTTGAGTACATGGATTCTCTCAAAAGCAAAGGTTTAGTTTTTTCAGGACTTAATCCAGATACCAATTTAGTTGAGATAATTGAATTAGAAAATCATCCATGGTTTTTAGGTGTTCAATTTCATCCTGAGTATAAAAGTACAGCATTAAACCCTCACCCTATTTTTATATCATTTGTCGAAGCTTCTTACAAAAAAAAAATAAATAATGGAAGAAAATAGAATTGACCCCTATCAGATAGTAGGTTTTTTACTTTTAATTGCTTGTGCTGTATGGGTTTTCTACTTTACACCTGAGCAGGCTCTGAATATTGATGAAACTGAGTCAGCTATTGAATTCAGTGACGATCAAGCTTCAAAGCCTGAGGAGAACATACAATCTAATGATTTAGAATTTTCTATTACTGAAATTCAACAAGAACTCATTACACTAGAGAATAATGATTTAAAACTTGTGGTTTCGAACAAGGGTGGAGAAATAGTTGAGTCATTATTGAAAAATTACTATGATAAAGAGGGTAATAAAATAAAAATTAATGATAGTAATCAAATTTTTAATCTAGTTTCAAGTAATAAATCTTTAAGAGCTTTTGATTCTTCTAAAATCATCTTTGAATCTCAATTAACTGAAAACTCGGAAGGTTATAGTTTAAATTTAGTTCATAGAGAAAATGGATCTGAATTATTGAGTTTAACATATTTTTTACCAAAGGATGGATTCATGGTTGATATTACAGTAAATGTAAACAACAGAGATCTATCAAACTTAAACTTAAGGTGGGACTTGCTTTCAATTCATAACTCAAGAAGTGCTTCTTACGAAAATAGATATACATATATCAATTATAAAAATGAAGATAACAATGTAAGAGATCTAAGCGCATATTCTGACGATGATGAGTCAGGTAATGCAAGCTGGATTTCATACAGTCAACATCTTTTCAATTCTATATTGATTTTTAATGAACTAAAAAATGATATTAGTTTTTCTTCATTCAACTTAGAAAGTACATCTAATTCAAACTCACAACTTTATGAAATTGATGGTGAAATAAAATATTTAAAAAAGTTTGAAACTACAATTCCATTAGAAAATTTTTCTGACTCTTTTAAGCTTTATATAGGTCCAAATGATTATTATATTTTAAATGATACATATGATGGAATTTCTGATTCTATATGGTTTGGTTGGGGAATTTTTGGATGGATTAACAGAAATATATTTTTTCCACTTTATTATTTTTTAAGTTCATTTCTTTCTGCTGGATTTGCAATTATAGTTATGGTTATAATTACACGTTTAGCCATGTCACCTGTTCAATACAAAATGTATGTAGGACAGGCTAAGATGAAAATACTTCGTCCAGAAATAACAGCTGCAACGGAAAAGTATAAAGATGATCCCATGAAAAGGAATCAAGAAACAATGAAAATATATAATCAAGCGGGAGCTAATCCACTTTCTGGTTGCGTACCTGCCTTATTGCAGCTTCCTGTTTTTTATGCTCTTTTTTGCTTTTTTCCAGTTGCATTTGCTTTAAGAGAAGAATCCTTTCTTTGGGCTGATGATTTAAGTTCATATGATGTGATTGCTGAGTTACCATTCTATATACCTTTTTATGGAGATCATATTAGTTTATTTCCAATAACAGCAGCTATTGCAATGTTCTTTTATACTAGAATGTCAGGTAGTCAACAAATGCAACCTCAACAACCAGGAATGCCTAACATGAAATTTATCATGTATGTAATCCCCTTTACTTTGTTGATATTCTTCAATAATTTTGCTAGCGGACTTTCTTTATATTATACAGTTTCTAATATTCTTACGATCTTAATTATGCTCACGATCAAGAATTTAATTCTAGATGAAAAGAAAATATTAGCTACAATTGAAGAAAAAAAGAAACAACCCACTACAGAGAATAGATTTCAGAGAAGAATGAGAAAAATGCAGGAGATGATGGAAGAAGCTGAAAAAAAACAAAAACTTAAAAGAAAACGTTAAATGTCTATCTCGTCTACAAGGGTTGTTATAGCTCTTTCAGGAGGTGTTGACTCAAGTGTTGCTGCATACCTTTTAAAAGAAAAAGGCTATGATGTCTTGGGTGTTTTTATGAAAAATTGGCATGATGAGAGTGTTACAATTTCGGAAGAATGTCCATGGTTGGAGGATAGTTATGATGCAATGCTGGTTGCGCAGAAATTGAACATACCCTTTAAAGTAATTGACTTAAGTGATCAATACAAAGAAAAAATAGTTGATTATATGTTTAATGAATATGAAAGCGGAAATACTCCAAATCCAGATGTTCTATGTAATCGTGAAATTAAGTTTGATGTTTTTTTAGAGACTGCAAAGCAATTAAATGCTGACTTCATAGCTACTGGACATTATGCAAGAGTTTTGAGTATTGATAAATCTAATAAGACTTATTTTGGTTTAAAAAGTGGTATTGATGTTGAAAAAGATCAGTCATATTTTTTATGTCAATTAAATCAATATCAATTAAGCAAAACATTGTTTCCAATTGGAAATCTTAAAAAAGATGATGTAAGAGAAATAGCTAAAAAACAAGGATTGATAACAGCTGAGAAAAAGGACTCTCAAGGTTTATGTTTTATAGGAAAAGTTAAATTGCCAGATTTTTTACAACAAAAGCTTGTAAGAAAGAAAGGTAATGTAATATTAATATCAAGAGATAACGATATGTACAAAAAAGATTTTGGTTATGATGATTATGCTTATCAAAAACAAGACGGAAAAATTATTGGAAATCATATTGGGTCTCATTTTTTTACTATTGGCCAAAGAAAAGGACTTTCAATTGGTGGAATGAAAGAGCCGTTATTTATACTTGCAACTGATACAATAAATAATTTAATATACGTTGGTGAGGGAAGTGATCATCCTGGTTTGTACAGAAAATCTTTGAAAGTTTATGCAGATAATTTTCATGTAGTAAATCCTTACTATAATATTTTAAATTTAAATAAATTAAAGGCAAGAATACGTTATAGACAAGCACTTCAGGAAGTTTCGATAAGTGCTGATAAGGATTGTTTTTATTTTGATTTCACTAAAAAACAAAAAGCCATCGCGCGTGGTCAGTTTATTTCTATTTATAAAGGTGATGAACTAATAGCATCAGGTGTAATTGACTAAAAGCTAAGCTCTATTTGATTAATTAGTAAATCTTCAATTTTCTCTCTTTCTCTTATAAGTAAAACTTTATCATCAATATAAAAAGCTTCAGCTGGTTTGAATCTTGAATTATAATTGCTGCTCATACTGAAGCAATATGCTCCAGCATTGCTGAAAGATAAGATGTCACCTGGTGAAATTGATGATATTTTTTTGTTTGTAGCAAAAGTGTCAGTTTCACATATATATCCTACTACACTATAGTATCTTTCCATATCATCGGGATTTGATATGTTTTCAATATGATGATTAGATCCATACATCATAGGTCTAATAAGATGATTAAAACCGGTATCAACCTGTGCAAATACTGTAGATGTTGTCTGTTTTATGGAATTAACTCTACATAAAAATTTTCCAGCTTGGCTCACTAGAAATTTACCTGGCTCAAAAATTAATTTTAGTTCTTTTCCATATTCGTCACAAAATAAATTAAATCTTTCGGTCAGTTTTACCCCTAATTCATCAATGTTTGTTTCAGAATCGCCAGGATAATATGGTACTTTAAAACCACTTCCAAAATCAATAAATTCTAAATTTTTAAATTTTTTAGCAATTTTAAATAATATTTCTGCAGCATTTAGAAAAACTTCAACATCCAAAATATCACTTCCAGTATGCATGTGAACTCCATTGATATTGATTTTAGTATTTTCAACTATTCTTAAGATGTGTGGTGTTTGGTGAATGCTAATACCAAATTTAGAGTCAATATGACCAACACTTATTTTTGAGTTTCCTCCAGCCATTATATGTGGATTAATCCTTATACATACAGGAATATCGGGATTTAGATTGCCAAACTGTTCTAAAACCTCTAGATTATCAATATTTATACTAACACCTAGTTCAGATACTTCTTTTATTTCTTCTATTGATACTCCATTTGGTGTGTATAATATTTTTTTTGGATTAACCCCAGCCTTAAGTGCAAGTATAACTTCTTGAATAGATACTGCGTCAATTCCTGAGCCCATGTTTATCATATATTTCAAAATTGAAATATTTGAAAGAGCTTTTACAGCATAGTTAATCTGAAGGTTTTTAACATCTTTAAATGATTGTTTAAGTCTGTTATACTGACTTTTAATCATGTTTGAGTCATAAATGTAAAGAGGGGTTCCAAATTTATCTACTGCTTCTAAAAGTACTTTATTTTTCACGATGCTAATGTAAAATATTCTACATTAAATAATACGATATATTTTATTTGTAATAAATTAATGACCAACAGTTAAATTTGAAACAAAATAATTTAGTTCTTGAATAAGCTTTTTTCTTTTTTTAAGTAATTTTATCGAATGAATCTTCACGAATATCAAGCTAAAAAATTATTATCTGATTTTAATGTACCAATCCAGAGAGGAAGGGTGGTTGACAACTTAGATGATCTTATTAAAAACTCAGAGTCATTGTCTAAAGAAACAGGTACTTCATGGTATGTTGTTAAGGCTCAAATACACGCTGGTGGCCGAGGAAAAGGAGGAGGAGTTAAGTTGGCTAAAAATATTGACGAATTAAAGAAGTTTTCATCTGATATTTTAGGAATGATGTTAAAAACACCTCAAACTCCACCTGAAGGTAAGCTAGTAAAAAAAATATTAATTACCGAAGATGTTTATTATCCAGGTGATGAAGAGCCAGATGAGTTTTATTTTTCAATCTTACTTAACAGAAATACTTCAAAGTTTATGGTAATGTATTCAAAACAAGGTGGTATGGATATAGAGCAAGTGGCAGAGGACACCCCTCATTTAATTTATTACGAAGAAGTAGATCCTCTGTTAGGATTAATGCCTAATCAATTAAGAAAAATAGCTTTTAATCTTGGTTTGTCAGGAATTGCTTTTAAAAACATGGTGAGTTTTAGTAAAAACTTATTTAATGCTTTTGTAAAAACTGATGCTTCATTAGTTGAAATCAATCCAGTTTTAAAAACATCTGATAGTAAAATTTTAGCAGTTGATGCGAAAATGGTATTAGATGACAATTCTTTATTTAGACATAAAGACTTTGAAAATTTAAGAGATATTTCTGAGGAAAATCCCATTGAAGTTGAAGCTAAAGAGGCCGGACTTAACTATGTAGATTTAGATGGTAATATTGGATGTATGGTTAATGGAGCAGGATTAGCGATGGCAACTATGGATTTAATTAAACAATCCGGTGGTGAGCCTGCAAATTTCTTAGATGTAGGAGGCACAGCAGATGCTAAAAGAGTTGAAGCAGCATTTAAGTTAATATTAAAAGACCCAAAAGTTAAAGCTGTATTGGTAAATATTTTTGGAGGTATTGTTCGTTGTGATAGAGTTGCAAATGGTATCGTAGATGCATACAAAAATATGGGTGATCAAATCAAGGTTCCTATCATTGTTAGATTACAAGGAACTAATGCTGTTGAAGCAAAAGAAATCATAGATAACAGCGGATTAAAAATATTTAGTGCTGTAGAATTTAGCGAAGTTCCTTTAAGGATAAAAGAAGTCCTTTCATAATATATGACATATTGTCATCTAAAAATTACTTTTTTATGACATAATGGCTTAAAAATTAATTTGGTTCATTTTTAGATTATTGTTAATCGTATAACAAAAAAATTTAAAAATTATGAATTTAATTACACACAATTTAAGACCTATTTTATTTGATGATTTTATTAATGATTTTTTCGGAAACATAAATCAAAACAATACTCCTTTATACAATATTTTTGAAAATGATAAAGAGTATAAAATTGAATTTTCTGTTCCCGGTTTTGATAAAAAACAATTCTCAGTTGAAATAGAAAATGATATTTTAAGGGTCTCTAATACTTCAGAAGATGAAGTTTCTGATAAATATTATAAGAGACAATTTAATTACTCAAATTTTTCTAAAACATTTAATCTTCCTGAGATAGTTAATCTTGACAAGATTAGTTCAGAATATAAAAACGGGATTTTAAGAGTTATTTTACCTAAGGTGAAAGAAATTAAAAATGATAAAATCAAGAGTATTGAAATTAAATAATGTTTTAAAAGGCGGGTATTACCCGCCTTTTTTATATTCTGAAATTAAGTCCCTTAGTCTGGCTGCCTCCATAAAATCTAAATCTTTAGCAGCATTCTCCATTTCTTTTCTCAAATCTCTTATAATTTTTTCTTTTTTCTCTTTTGGTAAATTTAAGTCAATATGAACTTTATTTCTTTTATTTGATTCCTGTTTAGAGTCTATTGAGTTAACTTTCTCGAACACTTCTTTCACATTTTTAATTATTTGTTTTGGAACAATTTTATTTTTAACATTAAATTCCTGTTGCTTTTTTCTTCTTCTTTCAGTGATTTCTATTGTGTCTTTCATGCTATTTGTAATTCTGTCTGCATACATAATAGCCATTCCATTTAAGTTTCTTGCAGCTCTACCAATTGTTTGAATTAATGATTTTTTACTTCTAAGGAATCCTTCCTTATCAGCATCTAATATTAGTACTAATGAAACCTCAGGAAGATCTAATCCCTCTCTCAATAAATTTACCCCAACTAAAACATCAAAACTTCCAGCCCTTAATTGATTTAGGATTTCAACCCTTTCTAATGTATCAACATCACTGTGAATATATCTAGATTTTATATTAATATTTAAAAAATACTTATTGAGCTCTTCAGCCATTCTTTTAGTTAATGTTGTGATTAATGTTCTTTCATTCTTGTCAATTCTGTTTTGAACCTCATTAATAATATCATCAATTTGGTTTTTTGTTTTTCTAACTTCAATTATTGGATCTAATAGTCCAGTTGGTCTCAATATTTGCTCAGTAATTATTCCTTCGCATTTTGATAGTTCATATTCAGAAGGTGTTGCACTAACATAAATTATTTGATTCTGAAGAACTTCAAACTCTTCAAATTTTAAGGGTCTATTATCAAGTGCTGCTGGTAATCTAAATCCATATTCAACTAAATTCTCTTTCCTGCTTCTGTCTCCTCCATACATAGCTTTAATTTGAGGAATTGTAACATGGCTTTCATCAATGATTGTTAGAAAATCTTCAGGGAAGTAATCAATTAAGCAAAAAGGTCTTGTCCCAGGATTTCTACCATCAATATATCTTGAGTAATTTTCAATACCCGAACAATAACCAAGTTCTTGCATCATTTCCAAATCAAATAAGGTTCTTTCCTCGAGTCTTTTTGCTTCAAGATGCTTACTAATTTCTTTAAAATAACTTACTTGATGTCCTAAATCTATTCTTATCTGATCCATTGCCTTCATTAATACATCATTTTGAGTAGCAAACATGTTAGCGGGATAAATAGTAACAGAATCCATTTTTGTCTTAGATCCTTCTGTAAATTCAATTATTGATTCTATTTCATCACCAAAAAAATCGAATCTTATTTTAGAATCTCTATAGCTTAAATTTACTTCTACAACATCACCTTGAACTCTAAAAGTTCCAGGTTCTAATTCGACTTGACTTCTACTGTATAGTGAATTGGATAAGTTTTTCATTAGATCTGTTCTAGATATATTAGATTCTAATGAAATATGTAGAGTATTTTTTTTATACTCAATTGGATTTCCAATACCATATAAACATGAAACTGAGGCTACAACTATAACATCTCTTCTGCCACTCAATAAACTAGAGGTTGTACTAAGCCTTAGTTTTTCAATCTCATCATTAATTGATAAATCTTTTTCTATATAAGTATTGGTTACTGGAATGTATGCTTCGGGTTGATAGTAATCATAGTACGAAACAAAATACTCTACCAAATTTTCAGGAAAATATTCTTTTAATTCTGTATATAATTGTGCAGCTAATGTTTTATTGTGAGCTAAAACTAGACTAGGTCTTTTTACTTTAGAAATTACATTTGCGACAGTAAAAGTTTTTCCAGATCCTGTAACTCCTTCAAGGGTTTGATATTTTTCATTATTTTCTATACCATTTACCAAGCTATTTATAGCATTGGGTTGATCACCTGATGGACTGTAACTTGATTTTAATATAAAATTTGACAAAACCTAAAGCTGAAATTATAGAAACAAATTATATAACTTTATGAAATTCATTTTCTAATTGTAAAGTTAAATTAATTGAGTAAAATAGAAGACATCAATATTCAGAAGAAAAAACCTGCATTTAAAGTAAATGATATTTTTTTAAACTATCTAAAAAAATACAATAGGGTAGAAGACATTTCTATTGATTATGATGATTTGATGAGATATGTTGGGTCTGTTGATGTATTAGATAGACAAGATAATCATACTTTGTGGCAAAGAGTTTATTATAGTGATTCAGAAACAAATGAGTTAAATGATAATTTAAAGAAAATTTACAACATTTTACTTTCTGATGGAAGTAACACTAACACAAGTGATTTAAATGTGGATGCAGTTGATTATTGTACTTTTGGAAATTCTAATCCTTTTAGGATAAAAATTAGAAATATTTTAAATGACAATTTTACTTATTTCTACATAAAAAAAATTGACTCATCAAGAATATATGGTTTAGAGCTAGAACATATTACTTCACCTTATAACTTAAATTTTATTTTAAATAAAAACACATTGATAGAGGAACATATTTCTGGGATTCCAGGTGATGATTTTTTTTCTAAAAAACTCATTCATTGTAATGAAATTGAAAAATCACAGATAGCCAAAGAATTTGTAAAATTTAGTGAAAGATGCATGATTAGACTTTTAGGAGACATGAGAGCATATAACTATGTGATTGTCCCTACTCATGATTTTGATCAGGTTGTGTATAAAATCAGAGCGATAGATTTTGATCAACAATGTTATGAAGGTGATTTTATCTTTTATCGTCCACAATTGTTTAAAGATAATTTTCCTGTAACAAGTCTAATAAAAGACAAGTTACTTCAAGACTCTATAAATCAGTATAAAATTGAGGAGAGAGCTATAATTGTTAAAAGAATTCTCGGTGCTCAAGAAAGAATTGAAAATCTTTTAAACTCTATGAAAAATGATGTTATTTCAAATGATGAAAATGTAAAACAACTTTCTCAACAAATATATCATTTAACAAAGCATAATAAGTTCAAGTATTGTTCAAATATGGGAGAAATTATGGATTCAACGATTGATTATTTAATAAACAATTATGAAAATCACGAAATGCTTAGAACTAACGTAATTTGAGCAACCAGTAAAATTGAATACAAAAAATTCCTATAGCAATTATCAAATGTGCTGGTTGAGTTAAAATCGGGAAGTCAAAATAATACATTATTGCTCCAAATAGAATTTCAATCATAATAAAAGAAAAAATCAATTTAATGTAGATTAAATTAATTTTTAGCTGTGATGAAATGTAGAAAATAAGAGCATTGACAAGTAATATTATTATTGAAAATGAACGATGAAAATAAAATTTAAATGTGGCATTTGAGAGCCATAAATTCTTATCTTCCCTGCCAAACAATTTAGATTGATCATCAATAAATTCTCTAACGCCAGTCCCAATATATATTTGGATAAGCATTAAAAAAATTGAAACTAATAATAGATTTTTAAGAAAACTTTTTTTTATCATTTGATTGATTGTATAAAAAAATAATTACAGCCAGAATCAAAATTGCCATAAACATATGAATCGTTATTTTATAGGGTGTTAGATTAGAGTCAACCACTTGTTTTCCAAGCCATGCTTGAAAACCCATTGATAACACAACTAATAGTGATAAAGCTGGAAGAGCAGGTTTTGATTGAATAAATTTTAAGGATATTCCAAGCATGATTAGTGTACACAAACCTGCGAGTGCACCAATCAATCTGTTAATAAACTCAAACCAAGTATTAGTCACGCTAAATTCATTATAATCATGAATTGTATACTTCTTCCAATTGTTTAACGAAATGGTTTTACCTGTTTTAAAGTCATTAAGTGCGACATAAAAATTTTCTTTGTGTAGAATCATCATTCCACTTTCATATTCATAGTTTGGTTTCCAGTAAACATCTTTTTCATTTGTTGGCGGAATTAAATAACCAAAACATTTTGGCCAGTCAGGGCATCCCATCCCACTCCCAGTCATTCTTACTAAAGATCCAGCAAGAATCACAAGAAAAACTGAAATGAAAGAAACTATTACAGAAATTTTAAATAATTTATTGCTCATAAACCTAATTCTTTTCCCTTTTCAATCATCAATTTTAATGCCTCTTCATTTGAATTTTGAATTTTTCCATTTAAAATAGATTCTTTAATATAATTTTTGATCATTCCAATCTCCTTACATGGCTTAATATTGAAATGTCTCATTATTTCTTCACCTGTAACTGGAGGTTGAAAATTTCTGATTCTATCTCTTTCCTCAACAATTTTGATTTTTTCCCTTACAATATTGAAGTTGTTTAAATATTTTTTTTGTAAAAACTCATTTTTTGTTGTGATATCAGCTTCACACAGAGTTAACAAATCATCTATGTCATCACCTGCATCATATATAAGTCTTCTAACAGCGGAATCTGTTGTTGAGTCTTCCGCGATTACAATTGGTCTTGAGCTCAATAGAATCAATTTTGAAACATATTTCAATTTATCATTCAATGGCAATCTCATCCTTTTAAAAATCTTATTTACCATCTTTGAGCCTATGAATTCATGACCATGAAAAGTCCATCCAACTTCATCATTGAATCTTTTTGATTTTGGTTTACCTATGTCGTGAAGTAAAGCAACCCATCTTAACCAAATATTATCTGTGTTTTTAGAGATATTATCTACTACTTGAAGAGTATGAAAAAAATTGTCTTTATGTTTTTTTCCTTCAATTTCCTCAATACCTTTTAGGGAGCAAAGCTCAGGAATTATAACTGATAAAAGCTTTGAATCATACAGTAATTTAAATCCTATGGAAGGATAATTAGTCATTAAAATTTTATTTAACTCTTCATTGATTCTTTCTTTTGATATAATTTTTATCCTTTCGTGTTCTGACGTAATACATTTAAAATCATCAATATCTATCTTGAAATTATGTTGACATGCAAATCTAATTGCTCTAAGCATTCTTAAAGGATCATCATAAAAAGTTTTATGAGGGTCTTTTGGAGTTTTTAAAATGCCTTGATTTAAATGTTTAATGCCATCAAATAGATCAATTAATTTTCCTTTGTTTGAATTACTCAAGCCTACTGCAAGTGCATTAAGTGTGAAATCTCTTCTTGAAAGATCATCTTCTAATGTTCCATCACTCACTGAAGGATTTCTTGAATTTTCATCATAACTTTCTTTTCTTGCACCAACAAATTCTAATTGAACTCCATTGACTTTAATCATTGCAGTTCCATAATTTTTGAAAATCTGAACTTTACAATTTAGTTCAGTTGCAATTAACTTAGAAAATTTTATTCCATCACCAATGACAAGAATATCAATATCTTTTTTTGTTTTGTTATACAGAATATAATCCCTTACCGCACCACCAACTATGTATGTTTCAATTTCATTCTTATCTGAAATATTACTTACTACTTTTAATAGATTGGTATTTATTAGTCCAGCAAAATCCATTATGATCGAACAATTTTTATAGAATTACCATTAATTTCAACAATCCTGGATGGTTTTACTTTTTTTGGGAATTTATACTTAACTATATAATTAACATTGCTGATAATTTCATCCTCAATAGATTCGTAGCAAAATGGTATCTCTCTTCCATGGGTATTTGCTGAGGAAGATGAAAGTGGTTTGCCAAATTCAGTAATTAAATTCTTGCAAAATTCATTATTTGGAATTCTTACAGCTAATGAATTATATCCAATTAATTTTTCACTTATTATATTATTAAATATCACAGTTGTTGGAACTTTTGATTCCAGCTCATTGATTGCTAAATCTGATATATCATTAACATATTGATTTACCATGTCAATATTATTCATTAAAAAAATTAGAGGCTGATTTTCTTCTCTTTTTTTGATTCTATTAATTCTAGATGAAACCTCTATGTTTGTAGCATCACCTCCAATTCCATAAACGGTATCTGTTGGATACAAAATTATCCCATTTTTATTTAGTTCCTTGAGACATAAATCTAATTCCTTATTTTGATTAAGCAGAAACATTATAATCTCTCAATGCATCATTTAATGATGTTTTTTTGTTTGTGCTTTCTTTTCTTTTACCTATGATTAATGCACAAGGAACATTAAATGTGCCAGCATTGAAATTTTTAGGGATTGTTCCTGGAATTACAACTGATTTTTCAGGAACATATCCTCTAATTTCAACAGGCTTATCACCAGTCACATCAATAATTTTTGTAGATCCAGTTAAAACAACATTAGCTCCTAATACAGCCTCTTTTTCAACTCTTACACCTTCAACTACTATGCATCTTGATCCAATGAAACAATCATCTTCTATTATAACAGGCGCAGCTTGGACTGGTTCAAGAACTCCTCCAATGCCAACACCACCACTCAAATGAACATTCTTACCAATCTGTGCACAACTACCAACTGTGGCCCATGTATCTACCATGGTACCTGAACTCACATAAGCTCCAATATTAACATAAGATGGCATCAAAACTGCACCTTTTTCAATAAAAGATCCATATCTTGAAATAGCATGAGGAACAACTCTTACACCCATTTCTGCATAATTTTTTTTGAGTGCTATTTTATCATGAAACTCAAAGGGTCCTACTTTGATTGTCTCCATTTTAGAAATTGGGAAGAATAATATAACAGCTTTTTTTATCCATTCATTTACAACCCATTTCCCATCTTTTTTTTCTGCAACTCGAATTTTTCCTGAATCTAAATCACTTATTACGTCATTAATAATTTTAATGTATTTAGAGTCTTTCAATAATTCTCTGTTATTCCATATTTCTTGAATAATATCTTTCATTAATTTTTTTTACAAATATAATTTATAAGAAGCAATATAAATTTTTATCAACAATAATTAATTTTAATTTTGTAAGGTGAATATTTTAGTTGGACTAGATTATGGTAAAGTTAGGTGCGGTATTGCCATATCAGATCCTAATCACATGATTGCAAGTCCACATAAAACTGTCAACAATAATCTTCTTATTGATTCTCTCGTAGAAATTAATAATGAATATGGAATATCTAAACTTATTGTAGGATTACCAAAAAAAATGAATAATCAAATATTTGATTTAGAACATGAAATACAATCTGTAATAAAAAGAATAAAAAAAAGTATTCCATCCATCATCATTGAAAGAGTGGATGAGAGATTCACATCAAAAATTTCAAAATACTTTCTAAATGCTTCTTCACACAAACAAAAAAATAGAAGAAATAAAGAAAATTTAGATAAGATTAGTGCATCTTTAATTTTGCAAACTTATATTGATAAAAAATGATATTACCCATTGTAGCATATGGTCATCCAGTTCTTAGATGCAAATGTATTGACATTGACAGCTCTTACAAAGATCTTGATAAATTGATAAAAGATATGTGGGATACAATGTATAGTTCCGACGGGGTTGGTTTAGCTGCACCTCAAATAGGTAAATCTTTAAGATTATTTATTGTCGATGCTAACCCACTTAGCGACAACGAGGAGTTTGATGAAAAATTAAAAATGGCAATGATTAATCCAAAAGTTGTTAAATCTTCAGAATCTTTGTCATCTTTTAATGAAGGATGTTTAAGCATTCCTGATATAAGAGGTGAAGTATTAAGGCCAGAAACCATTGAAATTGAATATTATGATGAAAATTTTAATTTAAAGAGATCTATGTTTGATGGTATTATTTCAAGAGTTATTCAACACGAATATGATCATATTGAGGGAAAATTATTTACTGATAAATTATCCAGTTTCAAAAGAAAAATTATTGAAAAGAAATTAATGAAAATTAGCAAAGGCAATATCAACACAAGCTACTCTATGAAATTCTTTAAAAAGTGAAAGCACAAAATAATATTTCAAGATTATTAAAGATTATGGATGATTTAAGACTGAATTGTCCATGGGATAAAAAACAAACTTTTGATTCTTTAAAGAGGTTAACTGTTGAGGAAACCTACGAATTAAATGATGCAATCGAAAATAGAAATTTTGAAAATATTAAAGAAGAATTAGGTGATCTTCTATTGCATATTGTATTCTATTCTAAAATCGCCTCTGAGAAAAATCACTTTAATTTTAATGATGTAGTTGAAAAAATTTGTGAAAAATTAATTGAAAGACATCCTCATGTTTACGGAGAATTAAAACTTCGTGATGAGAATGAAGTTAAGTATAATTGGGAGATGATTAAAAAAGAAAAAACCAATAAATCTTTATTGTCTGGTGTTCCTAAAACCTTACCACCAATTTCCAAAGCATACAGAGTACAAGAAAAAGTTTCCAGCGTAGGTTTTGATTGGAAAAAATCAGAATCTGTAATAGAGAAAATTTTTGAAGAATTCAATGAATTTCAATCTGCAATTAGCTCTAAAAATAAAAATGATATTAATGATGAATTTGGCGATATTTTATTTTCTCTCATCAATTATGCGAGACATAAAAATATTGATCCGGAACAAAGTCTTAATTCTTCAACTGAAAAATTTAAGAAAAGATTTAATACACTTGAAAAAATAGTTGAAAGTAATGGTGTGGAAATTAAAGATATTTCAGAAAAAAAATTAAATGATTTTTGGGAAAAATCTAAAAAAATTAACTCTTAGAAATTAAGTTAAGATTCTTTTCTAATTTTTCAATTTCCCTTTTGAAAGAATCAATATTAGAGTGAACGTTTGAAAAAATAGAAGTATCAGATTTTTCTGAAACAAAGGTCAAATTGTTTTCTAATTGAGAAATTTGTTTTTTATAATCTTCAATTTTCTTAATTATTTTATTTTTTTCATAATTGATTGAATCTTTGTCAAGAATTCTAGACTTTATTTTTGATAGTTCAATTTCAATTTCATCACTTTTTTTATTTTCATTTTCAAGTTCTTTTTTAATTACAGTTAAAAATTCCTTTTCTTCTTTTATAGAACCGGTATATTCTAAGCTTTTCCATTCTTCTATCTTAGAATTCATGTTCTTGAGATTTAAATTTTTTAGCAGCTCTCTTTTTTTATTTGAAACTTCTATTTTTTCTTTTTTTATTTCACTTCTTTTAGAATCAATTTTCCCAAATAATTGATTGCATAGAACATTAAACTTATCCCAGTTTTCTTTATTTCTTTTAAAAGGAACATTTTTAATTTTCTTAAAATTATCTCTAAAATCTAAAATCTTCTTTTTATCAATTTCATTAGATTTAACATATTCCTCTAACTCTTTTAAAATCTCTAACTGTTTATTAATATTTTCAGAGTAATCTTTTTTTAAATTCTTGAAAAATAAATTCTTTTCTTTTGAAAAATCTCTATTAATATTTTTATAACTTTTCCAAATCTCATTATTTTCATTTCCCTTGATTGGTCCTATATTCATAAATTCTTCCTTTAAAGCCTTAATATGATTAATTAATTTTAGCCACTCATTTTTTTCTTTTGGGTATTCTTTAATTAGATTTTTAAAATTTTCTAGTATTTGTTTCTTTTTAACAATATTTTTTTCATCAAATTCTTCCTTATTTTCTAAGTAAGCTTTTTTTGATTCCTTTATTTTTTTTATGATATTATCAAATTCGTTATTTAAATTTTCTTCAATTTTTGGTTCAACTGGACCAATTTGATAATTCCATTTCTTAATTAATGTCAATAACTCTCTGTATGCTTTTAACTTATCTGCATACTTTTCTATTCTTTTTGAGTTTTCAAGAATTTCCTGCTTTAATTTTTTGTTATTTTCTAAATCTTTTTTTTTGAAATCCTTATCTAAGTATAAGAAATCATAAAAAACTTTAATGTGATGTCTGTAAGAGTTATTTAATCCAAATGATAAGTGACCAGGTATTTTACCAATTTCAGTCCAAGATTTTTTTAGTTGATTGAATATCTTGTATTTTGCTTCTATAGAAGAATCTTCAGTAATTAAATTTTTTAATTTTTCAATTATAATTGATTTACTTTCTACGTTTTGTTTATGGTCAATATTTGAGTTGTTTTTTTTCAAAAAAAATATTAAACACTTAAGTTAATAATATTTATCAACTATTCCATATATCCCAGCTTGCTTCTGCTTGAAATTCAAGCATAGTAAGACCATTTATAACATGAGCTCCTTTTTTTTCTGATTCTATTAAAAATCTTGTTTTTTTTGGGTTGTAAATTAAATCATAGCAAGTGTGAGAAGAATCAATTAAATCATATGGAATTTCTAATATGGAGTTTACATTCGGATATGTTCCTACTGGGGTTGTATTAATAATTAAATCAAAACCAGTGATTTTAGTATTAAGATTACTGTAGCTAAGGTATCTTTTATCATTTTTTCTAGAAACTATTTCTAATGGAATATTAATTTTACTTAGCGCGTGTTGAATTGCTTTTGATGCTCCACCAGTTCCAAAAATTAAAGCTCTTTTAAATTTCCTTCTAGGTAAGCTTTTTAAAAAACCTATGTAGTCAGTATTAAATCCAATTAATTCTCTTCTGTTTATTTTGATAGTATTAACAGCTCCGATTTTTTCAGCTTCTGGATCAATTTTATCAAGAAATTTAATGATTTCTGTTTTGTATGGTATAGTAACATTAAAACCATAAACCTCATTTAAGTTGATTGTACTTAATTCCTCAATTGATTTTAAATCAAAGTTGACATATTCACAATTAGTTAATTGTAATTTTTTAAATTTTTTGGAAAAATATGATCTGGAAAATGAATAGTCGATATTCTTACCTATTAATCCGAAGGTTTTTTTTGTCAACACTATGATTTATATAAATAATTAAAATAACACTTAATAATATTATCAAAAATGCGAAAATCGTTTCAAAATTTAAAAGATCAGTCTGGCTTATTTCTGTGTTTATTTTGTTCCAGGGCCAAACTACGGGAAGAGTACCGCTTACAAATCCTATTATCAAATGATTTAGGTGTGTTGGATACTTTTTAGAAATAAAACTTAAAAAATTTGAAAGGATAATCAAGCCCAATACTGATCCTAAAAAGAAAATTAATAAAATATTAATTAATTCATAATCAATAGTAACTGTTGATTCATTGCTAATTAAGCTAATAATAAAGTTGTAGAGGTTATTGACTGAATCAACTAGTAACAACTCATAATTTCCAAGTAAAATGAGTAAAAAACTTCCTGATAAACCTGGTAATGTAATCCCACATATACTTATAAATCCACAAAAGAAAATAAAAATTAGGTTTCTATTTTCTATCATTGGCTCTGAAAAACTTAGAATTAAACCAAAACCAATTCCAATTAAAAAAATAATTATTTTCAATGAATTAGTATTTTTTGTTCTTTTTATAATCACATACAAACTTCCTAAGATCAAACCAAAGAATAAAGACCATACATATAATTTATAATTGTATAACAAAAAATCTAAAAGTCTCGATGTTGTAAAATAACTAACTATCATCCCTATGGATAGAAACAATAAAAAACGTCCATTAATTTTATCTGAAAAGAGAGATAGTCTAAATGTTAAGAGATCTTTTAAACTTTCTTTATTTATTTTTTTTATAGATAACATAAGATCACTATAAAATCCAATTACAATTGCATAAAGTCCACCAGAAATCCCAGGCAGTTTATTTATCGTACCCATAACGAGGCCATGTAGGAATACTTCGATTGAGTTAGAATTAATCCAGTTTTTAGTTTGCCTCATTTTTTTTAAAAAATCTGTTCAGTAAAATAACAAATAACACTCCAATTATCATGTAAATATAATCTGTAAGATTTTCCATAAAAAAAACAGTACTAAGATTTTCTAATTTGTGTGGGTATAGTTCAGGTAAGGAACCGATTATAAGTCCAGTTAGAGAAACAATGGTTGCTTCTTTAAATTTATTTAGAAGAAATTTTACAAATTTTGAAAATGTTAGAACACCGGTTATAATTCCAACAATAAAAATTAAAATCCACTTAAAATCTTCAAATTCAAAATTGCTCAGAAAATCGTTCAATTTTTGAAGTATAAAGTCATAAGAATTTAAAATCAAAAGAATATATGCACCAGAAATTCCTGGTAAGATCATTGCACAAGAGCAAATAAAACCACTAAAAAATATATAAAAAATGGTATTATTTTCATTTTCAAAATAGCCTAAGTTAAGAATAGCTGTAGTGAGAATAATTGAGGCTATAAAAATTAAAAAGTTTTTGATTTTAAATAAACTTATATCTCTAATTATGTAAGGAATGCTTGCCAAAATTAATCCAAAAAAAAATGAAAAGACTTTAGTTGGATGAATATCGATTGCATTTGAAATTATTTGACTAAAAATTATGATACTTGAAATAATTCCCAAGACTATAGTAAATAGTATATCAAACTTGAAATAAGTTAGATTAGTTAAAAAATTCCCCTTAAATAATTTTATAATATTTTTTAATTTGATATTGTTTAATGAGTGTATAAAGTCATTATAAATCCCAGTTATTAGGGCAATAGTACCACCTGAAACACCAGGAATTAGGTCTGAAATACCCATCAACATTCCTTTTAGATAAATTATCAGGTAACTATCTTTTTTCAAAATAATTTAATAGTTTTTGGAAATAATACTTAGAGCCATATTTAAATTTTCAATTGCTTTGTCATGATCATTTTTTCTAAGATGATACTTAGCAATTGAAATCCAAGCTTTTTCATATAGCGGATCAATTTCAACAATTTCATTTAAAAACTTTATTGAAGATTCATAATCTCCAATTTTCTCTAGACATCTGGAAAGTCTATACATTGTGAATGGAGATGAGCTTTTCTGTGAATGAACAATCTTATAGTAATAAATAGCTCTCTTATAGTTTTCCATTTTTTCATGAACCTTTCCTAACTCTACATGACTTGCTGAAAACGAATCATCACATATTATAGCAAACTCATGACTTGTTTTACTTTCCTTGTATTTTTTTTTAGAAAAATAGATTTTACCAAGCTCAAACCACGCATATTTTGAGTAAGGATTTTTGTCCAAAAATTTATTAAGAAAACTTATTGCACCTTCGTAATTTGATGATAGTTTGTAACAAGTTATTAATTTATCTAAAATCATTTTATCCTCTGGGTATAGACTAATGATTTTTTTTGCAATTGTTATTGCACTTTCATATTGTTCGAGAATCATATAGTTTTTTAGCTTTAAGTCAGTTACAAAAAACTCAAGAGCGCTATCATATTCCAAATCTTTTAAAATTGAATTTGATTTCAAGTACTCTTTTTTAAGATTAAGAATTTTTGCTTTTTGAAAGAGTAAATCCGGATTATTATCATGTTTTATTAAAAATTCATCAATAATTATATCTGCTTTAACAATTTGATTATTGATAATTAATAATTCAGAATTAAGAATATTGATGTTTATATTGTTGGGATATAATTTAAGTGCATAAAATAAAGCCTTCTCAGCAAGTGAATAGTTTGCGTCATTAAAATAATATAGAATTATGTCTTCAAAATCATCAACATCAAAGAAAAAGGATTCATTAGTTCTTATGATACTTTCAAACTTAATTACAACATCAAGGATATTTTTATTCTGATCGCGCATATAATTAAAATTATATACTATCCCTGTTACCCTAACAAATTAAAACTTCACTTTATCAAATACTTATCAACAGGTCTTAGTTGATTTTTTTAAGACATTGAATTATTATGTCACACCCTTGATTTATTTCATTTTCTGAAATTGTCAATGGAGGAGTAATTCTAACAGCCCTTTTTTCATAAAGTAAAAAAAATAAAATCAGGCCCTTATTCAATGACTCAGAAACAAGTTGTGACGCAATAGAGCTATTCTTCATTATAAGGCAAAGCATAAGACCACTTCCTCTGATTTCTTCAATTAATTCATGTTTTAATCTATTTCGAAAAATCTTTTCTTTTTCAATGGTTTTTAAATGTAATTTTTCTCTCAAGATAATTTGGAGAGTTTTTAATCCTGCTGATGCAATTACGGGGTGTCCTCCAAATGTTGTTATATGGCCAAGTTCAGGATTTGAAGTAAATTTTGATAATAATTTTCTGTCACTAATTAAAGCACCTATTGGAAAGCCACCACCTAAAGCTTTACCGATAACCAATATGTCAGGAACTATCTTATAATTTTCAAATGCAAACATTTTTCCTGTTCTTCCAATACCAGTTTGTAGTTCATCAAAAATTAAAATAACATTATGTCTATCACATAATTTTCTAATTTCCTTTAGATATTCATTATTAGCTGAAATAAAACCAGCTCCGCCTTGTATTGGTTCCATGATTACACATGCAGTATCATTATCAATAATGGAAAGATCATTTTTTGAGTTAAAATTTATTTGAAAAATATTAGGTAAAAGCGGACGGTATCTTCTTTTTCTCTTTTCATATCCTGAAACGCTTAAACTTCCATGAGTACTTCCATGATACGCATTGTTCATTGAAACTATTTTTTGTTTACCAGTAATTCTTTTTGCAAGTTTTAAAGATGCTTCAATAGCTTCAGTTCCTGAATTTGTTAAATATGTGCAATTTAACTTTCTTGGAAGTAACTCTGACAATAGTTCGCACAATTCAATGCTTTTTTCTTGAACAAACTCCCCATAAACCATTACGTGGGAATACTTGTCTAATTGTTTGGTTATGGCTCTATTTACTTCACTGTTTGAGTGTCCTAAATTATTTACCGATACTCCTGCAACAAAATCAAGGTATTTTTTATTTTGAGAATAAATGAATGAGCCTTTAGCTTTTTTAATTTCAAGACCTAGTGGATTGCTTGTTGTTTGGGCCTGATATTTTTTAAATCTCTTTTTCAATTAAATCTGATTTATTTGAAATTTTTTCATCTGACCTATCGATAAAGCCATTAAGGATTGTCTCGTTTGGATCAAGAAAATTCTCAGGGTACAAAACACCCTCAGGATCTGTTATAAATAGTATCTCGACAATAGACTTATTATTAAAATGAATTTGAATTGAGCTGGAAATAGCTTTATCAATTCCAATTAAATTGTTTTTATCATTGTACATGTAGTAAATAAGTTCAGCATTTTGATTTATAACAGCATTTTTCAACTTATTATCTAAAAATTTTCCATCTAACTTTAAACCTTTAATTTGATTAAAATTACTTTCAGAAATGGAGTCTTTCTCTAGAATAAAAACATTATTTGTTATCTTAATTGAGTCTAATTCATTCGTATCCAAATTTTCAGTAAAAATTATTTTGTCACCACTTATCTGAGAATAATTATCCCATAGTACAGGATTTTTTTTATTAATTTCTGATTCGGTGAATATCTGAAGATCTTTTTCTGAAATTTCTTTTCTTTCCATTATTGTAAGTCCTAAAGATTTTTTTATTTCAATAAAATCAGCCTTTCCACTAAAATTTCCTTGTAAAAATTTTACATTCCTAATACCTTTCATGGTTCTAGCTCCTTCCTTTCCAACCGAGTATAGTGTATCTGCCTTAACAAATAGTGAATCTCTTTTTAAAATATTTATTGCTAAAGGGTTTTTAGTAATGATAGCAGAATCTTTTTCTTCAAATAATTCACCGTAATCTCCCGTTAATACTAATTTTTCTTTGTTGTCAATTATTTTAATATTATTTGAAATACTTGCATATTTTTTTTCTTCATCAAAATAAATACTATCACCATATACAATTCTTTCATTTGATTCTATAATTGCATTTTTTTTGAATATTCCAATTAATTCAATAGGATCGTAAAATCCAGCATCACAATTTATTTTGTAATTATCCCCTTTAATAATTGTTTCATCAAAAAAATATGATTTTTCACTTTCTATATAGTAATGCATTTTTTTTGATTCAATAATTCTGCTATCATTTAAAACCTTTACATTTCTTTCAAATTCATATTTATTTTTATCAATCAAATATTTACCGTTAATACTTGAAATCGTACTTTCTTTATCTATTATTTTTCCTCCATTAAAAAAATAAGCCTCATCAATATTTCGATCTAATTTTAGTTTGTTTGTTTCCAGGGTCATTCCACTATTAATAAGTCTTACTTTTCCAAATGCAAACATTTGTTTAGTTTTTCCATCATAATTGAGTGAATCGCAAAAAAGTTGTAAAGTATCACCTTGAATTAACTTTACTTTTCCATAGGAAATAACAGAATTTTCTTTTTGAAAAAAAATAGAAGTATTGGAATATATATCTAAATCCTCATGTCTAAGGTGAACATTGACATCTTTATCTTTTTTTAAAATATTTCCATCTGGATAGAGTGCTTCATTTCTGTCAAATGAACCAGCTGATATAATTTCTATCTGCTTGATTTCTTGTGAATAATTAATGCTAAAAAATATTAGAAATATAATATTGATTAATATAAATTTTTTATCGAATGATTGTTTGTCTTCTGTTTGGTCCAACTGAAACTATTTTGATTTCTAATTCTAGATTCTTTTCAAGAAAAGTAACATATTTTTTGAAATTATCTGGTAGATCATGGTAATTATCGATTTGAGTAATGTCCTCATTCCATCCTTCAATTTCTTCATAAATTGGTTCTAGTGAACTGTCATCAATCGTAAACGGTAAATGTTCAAGAATTTCATTTTTATATCGATATTTTGTACATATTTTTAATTTTTCCAGACCTGAGAGAACATCACCTTTCATCATTATAAGTTCAGTAACACCATTTACATTAATCGAATGCTTTAAAGATACCAGATCTAACCAACCACACCTTCTGGCTCTTCCAGTTGTTGCCCCAAATTCATGTCCAATTTTACCAATTCTTTCACCAGTTTCATCAAATAGTTCTGTGGGAAAAGGGCCACTTCCAACCCTTGTTGTATATGCTTTAAATATGCCATAAACATTACCAATTTTGTTAGGTGGTATTCCTAAACCAGTACATGCCCCAGCAGAAGTAGTATTAGATGATGTTACGTATGGATAGGTTCCGAAATCGATATCTAACAACGAACCTTGAGCTCCTTCAGCAAGAATCTTTTTATTTGATTTTAAAGATGTATGAAAATAGTGTTCACTATCGATTAATGTAAGTGATTTTAAAAATTTGAGTGCATCTAAAAATTCATCCTTTAATTCATTTATGTTATATTCAATCTCTACATTAAAACTTTTGATTAATCTTTCGTGTTTACTAATCAAATTGTTTAGTTTGTTTTCCCAACCATCTATTTCAAGTTCACCAACTCTAAATCCATTCCTGCCTGTTTTGTCCATGTATGTTGGTCCAATTCCCTTTAGCGTAGAGCCAATTTTCTTTTTTCCTTTTGAAAGTTCTGATGCTTGATCAATTAGTCTATGGGTAGGAAATATAAGATGAGCTTTTCTTGAAACGAAAAGCTTTGAACTTACATCAACACCAAGATTTTTCAATGTATCAATCTCCTTTTTAAAAATAACTGGATCAATAACAACTCCGTTTCCAATTACATTAATTTTTTTGTCATGGAAAATTCCAGACGGGATAGTATGCAGAACATGTTTAATTTCGTCAAATTCAAGGGTGTGTCCTGCATTGGGTCCTCCTTGAAATCTTGCAATTATATCATAATTGTTAGTTAATACATCAACAATTTTTCCTTTACCTTCATCACCCCACTGAAGGCCTAATATCAAATCAATTTTCATTATTAAGATTTATTTTTTTTACCATAAAAATATAGTGAATGACTATCGATTTTGACATCAAAAATTTCTTCTATGTTTTGTTTTATTGAGTGTAATCTTGGATCACAAAATTCAATAACTTCACCGGTATCCGTTAAAATTAAATGATCATGTTGATTGTTAAAATAAGATTTCTCATAATGAGAAATATTAGAATCAAATTGGTGTCTCCTAACTAAACGACACTCAAGCAGAAGTTCAATAGTGTTATATAGCGTTGCTTTGCTTATTTTATGCTTTTTATTTGACATTTTTGCATGAAGAGTATCTATATCAAAGTGATCATTTGAATCATATATTTCTTTTAAAATTGAAAATCTTTCAGGTGTTTTTCTATGAGATTTTGAATCTAAAAATTTTGAAAAAACTTCTTTTACTAATTCTTGATTATTTTTCAGTGTTTCAGTCATTGACAATCAAATTTAATTATTAAAACCTTACTACTTTATCAACTCCAGGAATTTTTTTCAACTTGTCAATAAGCTCATTCAGAATTCTTTTATGTTTTACTGTCAATGTGATTTCTCCTTTAAATGTGTCACCTTCTGCAGTAAATACACTTTTCTTCATATTTAGATTTAAATTCTCAGAAATTATCTTTGTAATTTTATTTAAAAGACCATGATTATCAATGCCTAATATTTCTATAGTTGAAGAATACTCATGATTTAAGGAATCTATCCATTTAGCTTTCACTACACGATAGGCAAATTTTGATTGCATGCTAATGGCGTTCTTGCAGCTGTATTTGTGCACAGTTATTCCTTCATTAATAGTTAAAAATCCAAACACGTTATCACCAGGAATTGGTTTACAACATTTTGGTAATTTATAGTTTAATTTCTCCTCATCTTGACCAAAAACTAATTGATCAAAGCTTATTTTTTCTTCAATTTTTTTATCCTTGTTACTTCTTCTAAAAAACTTTATTATTCTATTGTTTTGAGCTTTTGCAAATCTTTTTAACTCTAAATTATCAATGTTACCAACACCAACACCATAAAATAAATCTTGCGTAGTTCTAAGATTAAAAAATACTTGAAGTTTATTGATAATATTATCATTAAATGAAAATTTAAGTTGCTTTAATTTTCTTTTAAGAATTTCTTTTCCTTCTTCTGCGATAATTTTTTTATTTTCCTTTAATGCAGATCTAATTTTTGATTTTGCTCTTGACGTTACAACATATTTTAACCAGCTTGCAGTTGGTTTTGAGTTGTTACTTTTAATAACCTGAACTTGGTCACCACTTTTTAAAACAAAATTTAATGGTACAATTTTTCCATTTACTTTAGTCCCTCTAGTTTTTAGTCCTAACCCTGTATGAACTGCAAAAGCAAAGTCTAAAGCAGTAGCACCTTTACTTAAAGAAACTAAATCACCTTCAGGTGTAAAAACAAAAATTTCATCAGAATACAAGTTAAGTTTAAAATCATCCACAAAATCAACTGCATTTGATTCCTGATTTTCCATAACTTCCTTTAGTCTATTTAACCATTCTTCAATACCACTTTCATTAGATTCACCTTCCTTATATTTAAAATGAGCTGCGTATCCTCTTTCAGCAATTTCATGCATTCTTTCTGATCTTATCTGAACTTCTATCCACTTTTTTTTTGGACCTACAACAGTTGTGTGCAAGGCTTCATATCCGTTGGTTTTTGGATTTGATATCCAATCTCTTAACCTAGCTGGATTAGGCCTGTAAACATCAGTCACAATTGAATAAATTTTCCAGGCTAGTAATTTTTCATTTTTTTTATCACTATCATATATAATTCTTATTGCAAACCTGTCATAAACTTCATTAATTGAAATATTTTTCTTTAGCATTTTATTTCTAATTGAGTAAATTGATTTTCCTCTGCCATTAATAATAAATGATATTCCTTGTGATCTTAGTTTTTCAGAAATTTTTCTTGAAAAATTTCTTATGTAAAGATTTTGATCAAGCTTTGATTTTTTTAATTCTTCATCAATTTCTTCATAAATTTCTGGTTCAATATATTTTAGAGACAAATCTTCTAGCTCGGACTTGATTTCATATAATCCTATTCTGTGAGCTATAGGGGCATATATGTATAATGATTCAGAAGATATTTTTGTCTGTTTTTCTGATGGCATATAATGCATGGTTTGCATATTATGCAACCTATCAGCTATTTTAATAAGTATAACTCTAACATCGTCATTTAGAGTAAGAAGCATTTTTCTGAAATTTTCTGCTTGAATGGATAAAATTATATCTTTTTTGAGTTTTGAAATTTTAGTGAGCCCTGAAACAATTTTTGCAATTGTTTCTCCAAATCTAAATTCAATATCTTCGATTGAATATTTAGAATCTTCAACCACGTCATGTAAAAGTGCAGAAGCTATTCCAACAGAATCAAGTCCAATCTTTTCTGCAGCAATTTTTGCAACAGCAAGAGGATGAAAAATATAAGGTTCTCCTGACTTTCTATATTGATCTTTGTGAGCATCTATAGCTAAATCAAGAGCATTTCTTATTAGTTCAACGTCATTCTCGTTGAGATCTTGATAACTAATTTTGAGTAATTTTTTATACTCTCGCGCTATTCTTCTATTAGTACTTTTTTCAGAAACTAATTCCATTATCTATTAAAATTAATAGATTTTCTTTGATTCATAACCTCATAAAGTATAATTCCTGTAGAAACTGATAAATTAAGTGAATCAACATTTCCTGTCATTGGAATTTTAAAGCATTCATTACTTTCTCTAATAAATTCTGAGCTAATTGAATCTGATTCTGTTCCCATTATTACAGCACATTTTGAATTAAAGTTTATTTCATTAATTTTCTTAACGGATTCAATAAGACTACCAAAAATTTTAAAATTATTCTTTTTTAAAAAATTTATTATTCTGTCTTTTTTATCCTCATAAATATTTAATCTAAATAAAGCTCCCATGCTTGCACGAATCGTATTTGGATTATAAAGTTCTGTTTTAGTATCAGAAATAAATACATCAGAAAAGCCTAGAGCATCACATGATCTTAATATTGCTCCAATATTTCCTGGTTTTTCAGGTTTTTCAAGAACTAGAATAAAATTATTTTCATTATGAATATAATTTTCTAGTGAGTTTTCTTTCTTTGTAACAATTGCCAAAATTTCAGAAGTTTCTCTATAAGTTATCATGTTCATAATTTCCTTTTGAACAAAATTTATATCGGCAATACTAAAATCATTGCACGACTTTTTGTTTGAACAAAGAAGATGATCAATTTTATAATCAGAGTCAAAGCAAAGTTTCAATTCCCTTAAACCCTCAACAATAAACCTGTTAGTTTTTTTTCTATAGCTAGAATTTTTTGAAAGCTTTTTAACTTCTTTAATTAGTTTGTTATTTGCACTTGAAATTAATTTCATAACTATTTAAGTTCAATATAAAACTCATATCTTTGAGTCATTCAAATGAACAGGATTTATCTTGACAACGCCGCAACAACTCCCATATCTGACAATGTGCTTAAAGTCATGAATGAAGTTATGAAAAATAACTTTGGCAACCCCTCATCAACTCATTCATTTGGAAGAGATTCAAAATCAATAATAGAATTAACAAGAAAAAACATAGCTAAAGAACTAAAGATTAAGGCTAATGAAGTTTATTTTACATCAGGTGGCACAGAGTCTAACAATATGATTTTTCATTCAGCTATTAATTTTCATGGCGTTGAACGAATAATATCGACAAAAATCGAACATAAGGCAGTATTAAAATGTATTGATACACATTGCAATAATAAAAATATTGATGCTGTGTATTTGAGTGTTGATGGAACTGGAAAACCCGATTTGAAAGAGTTAGAAGATTATCTAAGAAATGATAATAAAAAAACTCTAGTATCATTGATGCATATAAATAATGAGATTGGTACAATCATAGATTTAAAAATAGTTGGTGAAATTTGTAAAAAATACAATTCTCTTTTTCATAGTGATACTGTTCAAACTATAGGTCACTACTTCGTTGATTTAGAAAATACATATATTAATTATTTAACATGTTCAGCTCATAAATTTCACGGCCCCAAAGGCGTGGGTTTTGCTGTTGCACTTAATGGCGCAAAATTTGTCTCATTTATTGAGGGTGGAGAGCAGGAGAGAGGATGTAGAGCTGGAACCGAATCAGTTCATAATATAGCAGGTCTCAATCAAGCATTTAATGATGCTTACAATAATTTAGAGAATAAATTAGAAAAAATAAAATCTTTGAAAAATTATTTTATAGAGTCTTTAGGTGATAAAATTAATTTTAAAATTAATGGTGATGTAGGTCAATCAAGTGATACTATATTGAACTTGCAACTACCTGTTAATATTGAAAAAAAGTCTGTGTTAAATTTTAAAATGGATATTGCTGGAATTGCATGTTCAGCTGGAAGTGCCTGTCAATCCGGAAGTGATAAGCCATCACATGTTCTTTTAGAAATTCTTGATAAAAATGAAATTAATAATATTTCGCTTAGATTTTCTTTTTCGCACTATAATACAACAAAAGATATTGATTATACAATTGAGTTTTTAGAAAGTTTTGTAAGTGAGAATCAAGGCTTATAGTAAATCGTTTCATTATAAATTGTTTTGTTTCCTAATAGATCTTCTACAACGATAAAAAGTTCATTTTCTTCTTTTAATTGTATATAATCATCAGGGTTAAATTGAATTAAACTTTTCTTTGGTTCATATTCAAATAATGCCCATTCATTGTTAATTCTAGCAGTGTATTTTTTTATTCCTGTCTCTTCATCTCTAATTAGTAATCTAATTTTTTTATTGTTAGTACGATCTTTTTTATTGATTTTTTTGATAATTGGTCCAATCGTATCAGTACTAATAAAAAATTTCCCTAATGTTTTGGTTTTATATTCGAAATAATCATCCTTTCTGTTGGAGCTGATATAAATTACATTATTGTTTTTATCTAGAGATCCAATAAAGTTTCCCTTATTGTTATCAGGAAATTTTACTTTATATGGATTTTTTAAAATAATATTTGGATTGTAAACAGTTAAAGTATCTTTTTCAAAATTTAAGTCAATTGATGTGTCATGGTAAAATGTATTTTTATTGAAATTAAGCTTTAAATCATTTAATGTGATATTATAATTCAAAGACTTATCAATTTTTTTATCAAACTGATCTTCATATGAATCATAAATAAAATTCTTATCACTAGGTTCAATTTCAATATGTATATGTGTATTGTTTTTATTGTAATCTGAAAGAACAATATTTAAGGATATTATTTCATTTTCATTGACTCTGAAAATACCTCTGGAGTTGTTTTTGTAGAAATTATAATCATTAGTTTTTTCGTCACGTAATATTATAATTTTGGAATTTTTTTCTATGAATTCTTTATGATCATAAAATTCAATGGGTAGTCTTTTTTGGTTAAAATTTAGACTATCAAATTTGTAATGAAATAAGTTAGAATTATTTTCAATTAGTTTAATGTCATAAGTCCCATTGCGATTATAAGAAAAATTCTGTCTATCAAAAGTTTCAATTCCAAAAAATATAGAATCGTTTGTTTTTAAATTAACGTTGTAAAGAGTATCATTAACCTTATTTAAAGCTAATTTTTTTTTTGCTCTAATATTATTTTTTGTGTTGTAGACATACAAACTTCTTATTACGGGACTTATAGTGTCTGGAATTTCATATTTAAATTTTAAAGGATTAACAGGAATGTCCTCTTCAGTTCTTATTTCAAAGTGTAGATGAGGACCAAATGAAGTTCCTGTATTTCCAGAATACCCAATTATTTGACCTTTTTTTACAATTATTTCATCTTTTTTGAAGTATTTGTTAAAGGTGTAGCTTTTGCGACTATATTGTATTCTTTTAGCAGAGCTGTCTAATTTTTTCTCGAAATCTCTGAGGTGACCATAAACAGATTTCAAACCATTATTATGATTAATATAGATCACTTTTCCATAACCTGTAGTTGAAACTTGCATTCTAGAAATATAACCATCATCTATAGCTTTTATAATTTCTCCTTCTCTACCTTTTGTCTTTATGTCGATTCCAGTATGAAAACCACTTGATCTTAGTTCACCAAAATTTCCACTCAATAATATTTCATATTCGATTGGAGAAGTATTTATTTGAGCTGATCCTAATTTGTAATTAGAAAGAAAAAATAATAAGAGAAGAGTGTAATATAAATTTATAGTTTTCAACTTATCAATAAAATAACTAAATTTAAAAATAGATAATAGCAGAGAATTTTGAAAGAAAGTTATTTGATAATTAAAGATTTTAAAGACAATGTAAGAAACCTTATTAAAAAGGTTGATAATCTTAAAATCGAGAATAATAAACTTTCGAATGATTTTAATGTTTTAAATACTTTGTATCAAAATACAATTAAAGACTTTGATGAATTAAAGGTAAAATATGATGCATTAAAAATTGGAAAAGCTGTTATTGGTAGTAACGAAAAGAATAAAACAAAAAGAAAATTAAAAAAACTAATTGATCAAATTGATGATTGTCTTGTTGAACTTACATCATAATGCAAAAAATTAAAATTAATATAGCTAATAGAACTTACCCTTTAAGTGTTGAGGAACATCAAGAGGAAACAGTAAGAAAATCTGCAAAAAAAATTAATGACGCAATAAACAATTATGAAGAAAAGTATGCTGTTCAAGATAAGCAAGATAGTTTAGCAATGTATGCTTTACAGATTACAAGTCAATCACAAGATTTAACCAATAGAAAAGAAGAGGATATGAGCAAAATAAATATTGAGTTAAATGAAATTAATAATATGATTTCTGATTGTTTAAAATCTTAACGTTCATTAAAATAAATTTTACTACCTACATCAGATTTAATTTGGTAAACTCAACGCGAATTAATTAAAAAGAGTGAGTCCAAGCCCTAGAGCGTGCCCTCATCTATTGGGATTTTCGAATGCTTGGTTAGCTTTAATCTTGTATAAATGGAGTTTATACAATCAATCTGATTGTAGGTTTTTAAATTAAACTTATGAATGAAATTATATTTATTGTAATAGGGGTTGCAATTGGATTTATAGTAACCTATTTATTAAAAAAAGCATCAAACAAAAAATTACTTAGTGAAAGCCAAACTGAGGCTCAAAAAATTATTAGCAATGCTAAAAATGAAGCTGAAAATTTAAAAGCTAATAAAATTTTTCAAGCTAAAGAGAAATTTTTAGAGCTAAAATCAGAACACGAGAAGTATATACTTTCAAAAGAATCTGAGCATAATGAAAAAAAGCAAGATCTCAAGAACCAAGAGTCAGAAATCAAACAAAATTCAAAAAAGGTTGATAAGCTTAAAATTGAATTAGATGAGAAAATCTCAACCTTTACAAAAAAAACTGAATCACTTGAAAAAAAGAATAAGGAAATCGATAAAATTAAAAAAGATCAGGTTAAGCAGATAGAAAATATTTCTGGATATACTGCTAATGAAGCAAAAGAAGAGTTGCTTAAAATTTTAAAAAATGAAGTCAAATCTCAAGCTCTAGAAATATCACAAAATATAATCGATGAAGCTAAACTTTCTGCAAAACAAGAAGCTAAAAAGATAATAATTACTTCAATTCAAAGATTAGGCACGGAAGAAGCTATAGATAATTGTGTGTCAGTTTTTAATATTGAATCTGATGATATGAAAGGAAGAATTATTGGAAGAGAGGGGCGAAATATAAAAGCTATAGAAAGTGCTACTGGTGTTGAGATTATCGTTGATGATACACCAGAGGCAATCATTTTATCGTGTTTTGATTCAGTTAGAAGAGAAGTTGCTCGACTATCTCTAAAGAAGTTAGTATCAGATGGAAGAATCCATCCTGCTAGGATTGAGGAAGTTGTTAAAAAAACTAGAAAAGAAATTGAAAATGAAATTATAGATATTGGAAAAAGAACTGTTATTGATTTAGGAATTCACGGTTTACATCCAAATCTAATAAAAGCTGTTGGTCGAATGAGGTTTAGATCATCTTATGGGCAAAATCTATTACAACATTCAAAAGAGGTTGCTAAACTATGCGGAATAATGGCAGCTGAATTAGGTCTAAATACTAAGCTAGCAAAAAGAGCTGGATTATTACATGATATTGGAAAGGTTCCTGAAGAGGAAAGTGAAACTCCTCATGCACTACTAGGTATGCAATGGGCAGAAAAATATGGTGAAAAAAAAGATGTTTGTAATGCTATTGGTGCACATCACGATGAAATCGAAATGGATAATCTAATCTCTCCTGTAGCTCAAGTATGTGATGCTATATCTGGTGCTAGACCTGGTGCTAGAAGACAAGTTATGGAGAGTTATATTCAAAGATTGAAGGATTTAGAAAATATAGCCTATAGTTTTGATGGGGTTAATAAAGCTTTTGCAATACAAGCTGGAAGAGAGTTACGTGTGATGGTTGAAAGTGAGAAAGTGAGTGATGATCTTTCAAAAAAACTTTCATTTGAAATATCACAAAAAATTCAAACTGAAATGACTTATCCTGGTCAAGTAAAGGTTACGGTGATTAGAGAGACCAGATCTGTCAATGTAGCTACTTAATTTCTTTAACACCATCAACAATTTTTATTTTTATCGGAGTTATTTTTTTTCCAAATGATTTAAAATATTTAATGTTCAAAGTTTCTAATACAGACTCGTTTATTGTTCCTTTAATCAAATTTAAAACTGAACCGCCAAATCCTCCACCCATCATTCGTGAGCCTAAAACATTAGTATTCTTCATCATCTGATCAACTAAGAAATCAATTTCAGTACAACTAACATCATATAAATCTCTCAAACCTAAATGTGATTTATAGATCATATCACCAATTATTTTATATTTTTTTTCTTTTATTAAATGGAAAGTATTGATTGTCCTTCTGTTTTCTTCAATTACAAATTTTGCTCTGTTGAATTCATTTTGATTTATTGAATCTTTTACTTTATCTAAATCCTCCAACGAATATTGAGCTAGGTGCTTATGATTGTTATGATAATTATTTAATAATGATCTTACATTATTACATTCAGTTACTCTATCGTTATATTGTGAATGAAGTAAAGAGTGTTTTACATTACTATTAATGAGTAATAAACTATGTTCATCTAAATCAAACCTTATAAATTCATGCGTTTTGTTCAAACAGTTGACAAAAATTAAATTATTTTTTTTTCCATGATTAATAGTGAATTGATCCATAACACCTCCATTTAATCCTAAATATTTTTTTTCAACATAACTCACTGAATCAATTATATGCTCTTTATTTAATTTGAATTCAAAAAGATTAATTAATGATTTTGCTACTGCTGAAATTAGTGCTGATGAAGAGCTTATGCCTGCACCAATTGGTAAATTTGAACTAATTTCTAAGTGAAAGGGTGATATATTAAAACCTTTTTTCTTGAAATAATCTACTGTTCCTAAAATATAATTTTGCCAATGAACAGAGCTTTTATTTGTTTCGTTAACATAAAAATTAAACTTTTCATTTAAAGTTTTTGAATGAACTGAGCAGTGTTTTTTATTGTGCTTAAAAATAGAAACTTTAATTCTCTTGTCGATACATCCTGGTAGAACATATCCTCCATTATAATCTATATGCTCTCCAATAAGATTAATCCTTCCAGGTGCTTCAATTTTTATCAATCTTTAGAATTTAAGTTTTTTTCCCATTTCCAAGCTGACTCTAATGCCTCCTCTAAAGTAAGATTAGCTTTCCATTTGAGTTCATTATGTATTTTAGAACAATCAGCGAAAGCTTCAGTAATATCACCATCCCTTCTTCCCCCAAAACTGTAATTAAGTTTAATTTTGTTGACCTTTTCAAATGTATTGACAAGCTCTAATACAGTAGTTCCATTTCCAGTTCCAACATTAAAAAAACTGTAATGATTTTTTTCATTTAGATTGATTAAATAATTTAATGAATCAATGTGTGAAATAGCCAAATCAATAACGTGAATGTAATCTCTAATGCAAGTACCATCTTTAGTTGGATAGTCACTTCCAAAAATTGTTAATTCCTCTCTTATACCAATTGCTGTTTGAGTAATATATGGAACTAAGTTCTGAGGGACTCCATTTGGTAATTCACCAATCAAAGCTGATTTATGTGCCCCAATTGGATTAAAATATCTTAGTGAAATAGAGTTTAGATTCGTATTCTTTTTACAAAATTCAGATATTATTTCTTCACACTTTTTTTTAGTTTCTCCATAAGGGGATTCTTGTTTAACAACAGGTGAGTCTTCAGTTATTGGTAGTTTATTTGCTTGACCATAAACAGTACAACTTGAGCTAAATATTAAATTGAAGTTCTTTCTAGGGTTACTCTTAATACACTCTAATATATTATTTAATGACCCAACATTATTTTCATGATATAGATTTGGAAATTTTACACTTTCAGATACGGACTTTAAGGCAGCAAAATGAATTATATTTTCAAACTCATACTCATTAAAAAGAGATTTTACTTCATCCATTTCTCTGAAATCTATGAGTTTAAATAAAGGTCTAAAACCTGTAATTTGTTTAATTTTTTTTAATATTTCAATTGATGAATTCGATAGATTATCTGCAATTATAACTTCATATCCTTTTTGAATTAACTCAACAACTGTATGAGATCCAATATATCCTAATCCACCAGTAACAAGAACTTTCATTATATTAAAATTAATTAAATTTAATGATCAATAAGCCCAAAAAATGAAAAAGCTATTTCTATTATTTATAATTTTATTTACGGTTTCATGTTCGAAAAAAGATGAAAGACCTAATATTTTATTTATCATGTCTGACGACCATGCATACCAAGCCATAAGTTCATACAGTGATAAATTAATAAATACACCAAACATAGATAGAATTGCAAATGATGGAATTTTATTTTCAAATGCGTGTGTAACAAACTCTATTTGTGCTCCATCTCGAGCTGTTATATTAACAGGAAAACATAGTCACCTTAATGGTAAAGTTGATAATGGTTTTCCATTTGACACTACTCAAGTTACTTTTCCACAATTGTTTCAAAAAGCTGGTTATCAGACAGCTATGTTTGGTAAGCTGCATTTTGGAAATAATCCAAAAGGAGTTGATGATTTCTTAATCTTACCAGGCCAAGGAAGTTATATTAATCCTAAATTTTTAGGTAAAGAGAAAGACACTATAATTCAAGGCTATGTAACAGATGTTATTACTGATTTGACTTTAAATTGGTTTAGAGAAAAAAGAGATAAAGAAAAACCTTTTTTGATGATGTATTTACATAAAGCACCACATAGACCGTGGTGGCCAAGCCCGGAAAAGTTTGCAGAATTTTATGAAAAAGAATTTCCGGAGCCAGAAACATTATTCGATGACTACAGGGGTAGGGGGAGTGCAGCAAAATCTGCAGAGATGAATATTTTGACTCATATGCAGTATATGCATGATAGCAAAATTAGACCATCAACATTAGAAGAGATGGGAAAAGTGAGTCCAGAAATAGTTTATTATAGAATTGATGGAACTGAATACAGGCCAGGACCTGGTGGGTTTTTAGTTCCTTTCAACAGAGGAACTCCTGAGCAAATTGCAAAATATAATGTGACCCTGGATAAAATAAATAATGATTTTAAAGAAAATTGGCCAAAGATGAATGATAAAGAAAAAATGCAGTGGAAATTTCAAAGATATATGCAGGATTATTTAGCAACTATCTCTTCGGTTGATGATAATGTTGGAAGAGTCTTGGATTATCTAGAGGAAAATGATTTAGAGGATAATACACTTGTAGTTTATACCTCGGATCAAGGATTTTATTTGGGCGAGCATGGGTGGTTTGATAAAAGATTTATATATGACGAATCTTTTAAAACTCCCTTGCTAATAAAATGGCCAAATAAAATTACGCCTGGAATTACAAGTGATGAAATGGTTCAAAATTTAGATTTTGCTCAAACTTTTTTAGAAGCTGCAGGAATTTCCTCACCTGAGGACATGCAGGGTGAAAGTTTAATGCCGTTGTTAACTGGTGACGAAGATAGATGGACTAGAGAAGAAGTTTATTATCATTACTATGAATATCCATCTGTTCATATGGTTAAAAGACATTATGGTATTGTTAATAAAGAATTTAAGTTGGTTCGATTCTACTATGATGTTGATGAGTGGGAACTTTATGACAGACTAAATGATCCAAATGAAATGAATAATGTGTATGATGACCCGAACTATTCTGAGGTTGTTAAAGATTTAAAAGTTAAGTTGACTGAATTAAGAGTTAAGTACAAGGATTCCGAAGAACTTGATTATAAATACATGTATTAAAAATAAACTTGTTTATAAAAATTATAACATAATGTAATGTTATTCTTAGCTTAATTATTAAATAATGTAATATCACAATATTGTTGTGTGATATTAAATGACCTTCAGAGATTTACGTTTCTTATCTTTTTATGTTTTCCATTTATCTTTTTAGATTATGGCTTTTTTGTAAGTAAGTACAATTTATTTAATTATCCAGAATTCATTAATTTTTTTAGATTAATAACAAATATTGGGGATGGTATCCTTCTTTTGCCATTTTTAGCTTTATTTTTTATTTTATCAAAATTTGGTGTTATTAAAAGAAAAGTTTTTGTTGAATACTTTTGTGGTTCACTAATAACAATTTTTTTAGTTTTAGTAATAAAAAATCTAATTTTTGATGGTTTGCCTAGGCCTTTTTTATATTTTCAAAATTCAGGCATTATTCCTAGTAATTATGATTCATATGGAATAACATTTTATAAGCTTAATTCTTTTCCATCTGGTCATACATCGACTGCTACTTTTTTACTTCTTTTTTTATTGAGGTTTGTAAGAAAAAGGTTTTACAAGAACATTATTTTTTTACTACTTGTATTAGTTGGTTTTTCAAGAATTTTCTTGTTTCAACATTTTTTTGTTGATGTAGTGACAGGCTTTTGCATCGGTATTTTATCAATATCACTATCAAATCTAATTTTAATTAATTCATACAAAATCAAAAATAAATTAAAAGTTACATGGTAAAAAGAATATTTATTTATTATCCTAATTCTGTTTTATTTTTAATTTCAGGACTTTTACTTTTTACATTTATTGGTTTCTCACCAATATATATTCTTGATGAGGCTGTTCACGCAGAAGCTGCTCGTGAAATGTTTGTTCGAGGTGATTACATACTTCCATACTTTAATTCAGAGCTATTTATTGACAAGCCTCCATTTATGTATTATTTTATGATGATATCATATTATATATTTGGTTTTACTGCTTTTTCTGCTAGATTTTTTTCAGCAGCATGTGGAGTAATTTTAATTATTGTTACATACAATTATGTTACTAAATTTATTAACGGGAGAATTGCGCTAAATACAATTTTTATACTGTTGTCTTCTTTTTGGTTTATGACTGAGTTTCAGATCTCAGTTCCAGACCCGTATTTGATTACAATTACAACATGTTTATTATTCTTTTTTTATGATTATTATTTAAATCGTAAAAAGCTTAACCTTTTTTTATTTTATTTTCTTATTGGTCTTTCAAATTTAACAAAGGGACCCTCTGGTGTTATTCTTCCTCTCATTATTTGTTTTATTTTTATTCTAAGAAATCATGGCATAAAAGAAATATTAAAAAACTATTCACCTTTAATTGGTCTATTAATAATTTTATTAACATCTGCACCGTGGTATATTTCTGCACATATTCTTACCGATGGAACATGGACTGAAGGATTTTTTTTAAAACATAATTTTGATCGATTTTCAAATCCAATGGAAGGTCATGGAGGTCCTTTTTATCTTACTTTTTTATATATATTATTGGGTTTATTTCCATTTTCGTTTTTTATTCCTCAGGCAATAATAATGCGATTCAAAGCTGGTTCAACCAAAAATTTCTATCATTTTTCATTAATAATATTCATCACTTACTTATTATTTTTTTCAATTTCGTCAACAAAACTCCCGAATTACACAATGCCTTCTTATGTTTTCTTAGCAGTATTAATTGCTAAAATTATAGTAGAAGATAATATGAAAAATTTAAAATTATTTTCAATTACTTTAATTTCATTGGTTATTGGATTAATTCCATTTTTATTCAATTACTTTCTCAAAACATCTGAGAATTTATCTTCATTAACTTTTTTATCATATTTTTTATTTTTACCCGCTTTTATCTCATTTATTGCATTAGTATTATTCTTTTTAAAGAAAAAATCTTGGTATTTTTTTACAGGATTATCAACAATAGTTCTTTTTGTTTTATTGCATTCATACATATTTCCTCAGCTCAATAAAAATAACCCGGTCAGTTATATAAATTCTAAATATGAAAATGTTGATTTTATTGTTTATAAAAGAATGGACCCCGCATTTCCATTTAATAATAAAAAAACCTACAAAATATTTAATGATGAACTCAATTTAATCACTTATTTAAAATTAAATCCTGACACATATGTTATGACAAACATTAGAAATACTAAAGAAATTGATTCACTAGAGGAATTAAAAATAGTTGATCTTAAAAAATCACTTTTTGAGTATCATTTTACAAAAATTTATAAATTAAAATGAAAGAAATTTCAGTTATTGTCCCCGTTTTTAATGAAGAAGGGAATTTAGCAGATCTATATAAACGAATCAACGATGTATTAATTAAAATAAATAAAAAATCAAGTGTAATATTTATTGATGATGGAAGTAATGATAACTCAAAAAAAATTATTTTAGAACTGCATAAACAAAACAATAATATTGAGTATATTTTATTTACAAGAAATTTTGGTCATCAATCTGCAGTTTTTGCAGGATTAATTAAATCTAATTCAAAATGTGTAGTAATTATTGATGCTGATTTACAAGATCCACCAGAATTGATTTCTGAAATGTATTCTGAATGGTTGACAAATGAAACTCCAATTATTTATGCACAGCGAATTAAGAGAAAAGGTGAATCAATCTTCAAAAAAATTACTGCAAAATTTTATTATCGATTTTTTTCAAGCATTATTGATTTTAATATTCCATTAGACACTGGTGATTTTAGGTTAATTGACAAGAAAGTAGTTAATGAGGTTTTAAAAATGAAAGATTCAAATTTGTTTCTAAGAGGACAGATTTCATGGACAGGATACAGATCAAAAAAAATTGAATATGTTAGACAAAAACGTAAATCAGGAAAAACTGGGTACTCGCTAAAAAAAATGATAAGATTTGGATTAGATGGAATAATATCATTTTCTAATTATCCTTTGAAATTAATCTCACTAATTGGTTTTTATCTAACAGTAATTTCACTATTATTAATTCTATACGCTTTGAGTTCAAAATTTTATTATGGAAATGTTATAGATGGATGGACATCTTTGACAATCATTATAAGTTTTTTTGGTGGAATTCAATTAATAGCTATTGGAATTTTTGGACAGTATCTAGCAAGAATTAATGATAACGTATTATCAAGATCACATTATATTATTTCAAGACAAAGTAAATAGTTTATTTATTTTTTAAATAAATAATTCCTGGAGCTGAACTTATGCCTGCACAAACAGTAAATAGAAGCCCAATACTTATTGAGAGCTCAGGACTAATATCAATAGTAGAAGCTGCTGTGAGAAAAACATATTCTCTAATTCCAATTCCCCCAAATGAGAAAATTGATAGAATTGAAGATATTAGGAAAATAAATATTATTTCTATGAAGTTTTTACTTATTCCTAAAGAAAGAAGTATAAAAATTAAACTTAAAAATTGAGTTAATTGAATAAGTGCTGAATAAGCGTATGCTTTAAAAAACAAAGAATTATTTGAAGTTAATTTCTTTGTGATTATATAACCAACAAAAATTAATAATGTGAAAAAAATAAATCTAATTAAAATATTTAGATTTAATAGTAATCCATTTTCAATAAAAATTAAAATCGAAATTAACATTACTAAACCAATAAATCTATCAATAAATAATAATTTAATGATGTTTTTTATACTCCATTTAAATCTTTTATTCATTAGATAACCTTTATACGCATCTCCTCCAATTCCGCCTGGAATAAAAAAATTATAAAACATACCAATCAAATAAAATTGGAAGTTTAATGCTTTAGTAATTTTGAGGTTATTATTATTTAATATGAAATGAAGTCTCAGTGAAGAAATATATTGTGAAAAAAAATAAGTAATTACAGAAAAAAATAAAAAATTGATATTCAAATCATTAATGATGTTTTTTAATTGAATTAAATTAATTTTGGAGAATGTATACCAAACAAAAAAAATGGTTACCGTGATTTGTAAGAAAGAAAAGAATCTTTTTTTCACTTTTTAAAATTACAATATAAAAAGAACTTTCTTCGTTATTTTTTGGATTCCCATTCTAATATATTTGTAAAAAAAATAATTATCAGAAACATTTTATTTTTTCTTTTATCTACTTGTATTTTGTTTTCACAGCGAAACGAAGTCAGAGTTGATTCTTTCAATTTACAAGAAGTTTTTGTTACAGCTAGTAAGGTAGAAAGGCAATTATCTTCAGCACCATTGAACTCTATAATTATTAAAGAAAATGAAATTCAAAAATTTGGTTCATTTAGGCTTGATGATATTTTAGAAGAACAAAATGGATTATTTATAATTCCAGATCCTACAGTTCCTGGTATAAGTGGGCTTCAAATGCAAGGTCTTAGCTCTGATTACATACAAGTTTTAATTGACGGTGTTCCTATTATTGGGCGTCTTTCTGGCAACTTAAATCTTGATAGGCTGAATCTAAATAATATTCAGAGAATTGAAATTGTAAAAGGGCCATCATCTTCATTATTTGGCTCAGCTGCAATAGGAGGAGTTATAAATCTTATTACTAAAAAAGATTTTAAAAATAAATTAAAAATAAATCTGGCTCAATCCGTAGCTACTAACAAATCTTATGATACCGATTTAATACTTTCAAAAAAAATTAATAAAACAGATTTATCATTTTCTCTAAATAGGTACACAACAGAAGGTTATGATTTAGGTATTAATGATGATATTAATACTGTTGATCCTTACTCAAATAATTCATTAACCTCGACTATAAAAAATCAATTTAACAAAAGCACAAGTATTATATTGTTCAACAGGTTTTTTAAACAAAAACAAATTTCTTCAAATCAAAAAGGCATTCAGGAAGATGTTAACTCACATTTAAAGTTTTCAAAAAAGTTTAATAACGATTTAGATTCTGAATTAGAATTTTATAGAACCAAATTCACAAATATTGAAGAAAACTTTAACTCTGATAATACTTATTTTGATCACAGAATGGAAAAAATTGAATTGAGATTATTTAAAAGGTTTAATAATTTAAATTCTCTAGTTCTGGGTTCATCAGTTGAGAATGAATATGTTTCTAGGTCACTTTTTAGTAACAAAGTAAAATCAAACTTATTTAACGCATTTGTTCAGTATGATGGTAAACTTTTAAAAAAAGTCAATTACGTTCTAGGATCTAGGATAGATAATCATTCAGATTATAAAAATAATCTTTCTTCAAAGTTGTCTTTCAAATACTATTTCAATGATAAAATATCTCTGAATGCATCTATTGGTCAAGGATTCAAAGCACCAGATTTCAGACAATTATATTTAAACTTTTCTAATTCTACTTCCGGATACACTGTTTTAGGAAAATATGAAGAAATCAATGGAATTGAAAATCTAAGTTCTAATGATAATTTACTTAGACTATTAATTAATAAAAGTGAATTAGGTGGTGTATTGATTCCTGAAAAATCGATAGGTATTAATGTGGGTATAAAATTTAAATTAAATAAAAATTTAACAACGATAAATTATTTTAGAAACGATATAGTTAACCTTATTGATACTCGAATTATTGCTTCAAAAAAGAATGGTCAAAATGTATTTGGATATGTTAATATAGATGAAATATTAACCACTGGAATTGAGTTAGAAAATAATTATAATTTCAGTAAAGATTTAGATTTAAAAATTTCATACCAGTTGCTATTTGCTTATGATAAAAAAAACTACCAGTCAGTAAAGGATAATAAAATATTTGCCAGAGATCCTATCACATTAGAAAGTATAGTTATTTCAAAAAATAAATTTATCGGATTGCCAAACCGTTCGAGACATAATATCAATGCAAACATTGGTTATAAGGATAAATACTTTCTTAGATTTTTGGTTAGATCTAAGTATGGAGTTTATGACACAAATGGTAATGGATTCATAGATCATTATGATTCATCAATAATTAATAATTACTTAAATATTAATTTCTCATATAATGCTGGCCTGACTAAGAATTTAATTTTAAATCTTACAATCAAGAACCTCAATAATTTCAAAAATGAATCCCTCATTCCAAATATCTTTGGAAGAGAGTTTATTGGAAGATTGACTTATTCGATTAATTAGAGTTTAAATATTTTTTGGGTGTTGTTCCAAACTTATTTTTAAAGGCATTTATGAAGTGACTTGACGTGCTATACCCTAAATGTAGTGCTACTTCATTTACGTTGTAGTTTTTTGATGTCAGTAATTGACTTGCAACATTCATCTTATGTTCATATAAATATCCAAACACTGTATTTCCATAAACTTTTTTAAAGCCCTCTTTGAGGTTCTTGAGAGAAATGTCAACTTCATTGGAAAGATTATTTAAAGTTGGTGGCTCGGACATTCTTTCAATAATAATTTCTTTTGCTCTTTTAATTTTTTTAAGATTTTTATCATCAGAAAGGAAAGGACAGAGATCTAAATTTGGATTTTCGGATTTATTAAATAATATACTTAATAGTTCAAATATTTTCCCCTTGAAGTATAGAGATTTAACATTATCCCCAATATTATCGTTACTAAGTTGGTTAAGTACAGCAAGCATTGAGGGTGTTAATGGATTTTCTTGATAAAATTTATTGTTTATATTTTTTTCACTTAAAAAAGGGAGTGTTTGATAGTCATTTGAAAATAATCTATGTAATTTATCAATGCTTATAAGTATTGAGATTATCTTGGACCCACTCTCAATATCAATTTCAACAGGTAAATCAATTTGAGGATTATATAACAATAGAGAAAATTCATTCTTAAGTGGAAGTATATATCTTCCTCCGTGATAGACAAATTTTGAAGCACCTTTTAGAGAAAAATGAAATTGAATAAATTTCTTAGAAGTTTCATAATAAATTCTATCATTTTTGTTTTCAAAGTTGGAAAATCTATAAAGGATTAATTCAGGGTCAACAACGTATTTGTTGTTGGGACTTATTTTGTTATTTTCTATTATTTCAGACATTGCTTAATTATAAACACAATTTGCGTGCCTAATCCTTATCGGCAGCGGTTTATAAGTTAAAATGTTAAATTTTGAATATAAACCTTTATCGTTATTATTGGTTCTTCTCACGTTATTTAAATATATAGTCTATGTATACTTTTGACAAAATTTTTATAAATGAAAAAATACACAATCTTTTTAATCGCTTTTTTATTTATTGCTTGTAGTAATGATGAAGAAAGTCTTCCTGTAATTGCTGCTAAATATAGTAATTTACATGCTCCACAGGCCGGTGGACAAGGTCAACCAATATCTGGACCATTTACAAAATTTAGCTTTGAAACGGGAGAAGTAACTGAAGGTAATGATTGGGATATTGCTTTTAGAGGAACTGCCATTTTAGTTAATGGAGGTACAGAAGTTGGTTTAGGTGATGAGCCAGCTAGGACTGGACAGGGCTCAGCTGCTAGTGTCGATGGAGTTTTTTCTTCAGTAATTAGTGCTGATGGATTATCATTCTCTCAAGATTCAGCAAGTGGAACTGCCATTGCTACTGGAAGTGGTAACGGATGGTATCTATACAATCCCCAAATCATGGTAATAAGTCCAATTCCAGGAAAGGTGTTTGTTTTTGAAACAAACAATGGTCACTATGCTAAAGTTGAATTTTTAAGTTATTACAAAGATTCACCTGCAAATCCAAATGCATTTCAGGACGAGTCTAGATATTACACTTTTAACTATATCTATAATCCCAACAAAGGCGAAACTAGTCTACAATAGTTTTTAATTATACATGTGATTTATAAGCCCTCACATTTGTGAGGGTTTTTTTATATATTGAGGTATGATTAAAAAGATTATACTTTCCCTTCTTTTTTTTCCGTTATTTACATGCGCTCAAAATCTATCCAGCTCTGATTCATTAAAAATCATTAATGTTTTAGAAAAGCAAAAAATTGCTTGGAATAATAATGATATTGATGAGTTCATGAATGGATATTTTAATTCTGAAAAGCTTGTTTTTTCTGGACAGTCAGGGCCAGTTTACGGTTGGAAAAGTACAAAAGAGAGGTACTTAACTAAGTACAATAGTAAAGAATTAATGGGAAATTTAAAATTTGATATTAACAAAATTCTCCTAGTTAAGCGCGGTGTTGTAATTCTCCTTGGCAAGTTTTATTTAAAAAGAGAAATTGGTGATTCCTCAGGGTTTTTTACTCTTGTATTTAAGAAAGTTAAAGGAAAATGGTATATCATAAGTGATCATACATCATGAAATTTTTTTACATCATTTTTATTTTAATATCAGTTCAGTTAAATGCGCAATGGACTAGTTTGATTGGTGATGATTTATCAAACTGGAGAACTGTTCAAGGAAAAGCGATCTTTGAATTAAATGATGGTATTATAAGTTCAGCTTCACTGCTAAATTCACCTAATACCTTTTTAATTACGAAGGACATCTACAGTGATTTTATTTTAGAATTTGAGGTTTTCGTTGAAGAAGGTTTAAATTCAGGAGTACAATTTAGAAGTAAAATTAAAGAAGACCATAAGCCAGTTCCATTTCCATATGTTTTTGGATATCAATGTGAAATTGATACAAATGAATTTAGAAGATGGACCGGAGGAATATATGATGAGTCAAGAAGTAATTTGTTTCTATATCCCATTTCTTACAGTAGAAATAGTAGATATTCATTTAACAATAATCAATGGAACAAATTTAGAATTGAAGCTGTAGGTAATTCAATTAAAACTTTTGTTAATGGAATACAATGTACAAATCTTCTTGATGATAAGTCTAATCAAGGCTTTATTGGTTTACAACTACATAGTATTCAAAACAAAAATGAAGTTGGAAAAAAAGTACTTTGGAAAAATATCAGGATTGCAACTGACAAATTAGAGGAACTTGTTTTTGATAATCAAGAACATGCTAGAATTGTAAATAATATTGATAATTTTTTAAGTGATTATGAAGTTGAAAGGGGATGGGAATTTCTATTTGATGGAAAATCATTTAAAGGATGGAGATCTGCAAAAGGTGATAGTTTTCCTGAAAAGGGATGGGTTATACAGAATGGACATTTAGTTGTTGAATCATCTGATGGATCTGAATCAACAAATGGAGGTGATATTGTTACGATAGAACAATTTGATGATTTTGAATTGGAGTTAGATTTTATGGTTTCCAAAGGTGGAAATTCAGGAATAAAATATTATGTTGACACTGAGAAATATAAAGTGCAAGGATCTTCGATTGGATTAGAATTTCAAATTCTTGATGATTTTAATCATCCCGATGCAAAAAAAAGAGTCAAGGTTTATGAATTAAATTCAGAAAAAGAATATTTGGTTAAAGACTATGTAAAATCAAACAGAACTGTTGGATCATTATATGATTTAATTGAAGCTAAAAATCTTAACGAGCCAAGATCTAAGAGACCTGTTAAACATGACACATGGCATAGAGCTAGAATAATCTCAAATAATGGGAATGTTGAACATTGGCTCGATAATATTAAAGTATTGGAATATAACAGGTATTCCCAAGTTTTTGATGCTCTTGTTCAATATTCTAAGTATTCCGTATACGAAGATTTTGGAAAATTAAAATCAGGAAATATATTATTACAGGATCATGGAGATCTTGTTAAATTTAAAAACATTAAAATTAGACGCTTAAATAATGAAAAATAGAAGATCATTTATAAAAAAAGCTCCACTTGCATTAGTTGGATTATCAGCAGTTTCACATGCTTTTTCAATGCCTGCAAGTTCATACAGAAAAATTATCGGTTCTAATGACAGAATTAATATTGCAGTACAAGGTTTGGGACGTAGAGGACCAGGCTTATTGTATAATGCTCTTAGTTGTGATAATATTGAACTGATATGCATTTCAGATGTCATGGATAAACAAATTTATAGAGTTTCAAAAGGATATTATGAAAGAACTGGAAAAAAAGTAAAAGTAGAAAAGAAATTTTTTAAGATTATTGAAGATAAAGATTTAGATGTATTAGTTGTAGCTACACCAGACCATTGGCATGCTTACAGTGCTTGTAAGGCTATGGAATATGGAAAGCATGTGTATTTAGAAAAACCGTGTAGTCATAATATGTTTGAAAATGAAATGCTTGTGAAATATCAAAAATATTTCAATTTAAAAGTACAAATGGGTAATCAACAAAGATCTTCAAAACAAACTATTGATTTAATTAATAAATTAAGAAATGGAGTAATAGGAGAGACTTATAAAGCATTAGCTTTTTATCATAACAATAGACCAGAAGTTCCTAACCAAAAAGTTGTACCAATTCCTTCAGGGCTTGATTGGGATGAATTTCAAGGTCCTGCAGTCAGAAGGACATATACTTATGATACTTGGGATTACAATTGGAGATGGTATGGTTGGTTATATGGAACAGGTGAAGCAGGAAACAATGCAACCCATGAACTAGATATTGCCAGATGGGCTTTAAATGTTGATTATCCAGAAAAAGTAGATGTATATGCAGGAAAATATCATTTCAAAAATGATGGATGGACAATGTATGATACTATGGAGGCAAAATTCATTTTTAATAATGGAAAATTGATTACTTGGGACGGTCAAAGTAGAAATGCTTTTGAAAAAGACATGGAGCTTGGAAGAGGAACCAAAATATGGGGTTCTAAAGGAACTGTTTGGGTAAACAGAAATGGTTATAAAATTTTCAATTTGGCTGGAGATAAAATTTATGATAGTGATAATGATGACAAGTTTAATGATGTTGATAGATATATGACCGAATATCATTTTGAAAATTTCTTTAATTCAATCAGAAATGGAGAAAAATTAAATTCTCCTATTGATGATGCAGCTATAAGTCAAAGTATGGTTCATTACGCAAATATGGCTTACAGAGCAGATAAAAGTTATGAAATCAATCCTAATGATGGATCAATAAAAGATAAGAAAGCGAAGAAAGTATGGTCTCGCGAATATCAAAAGGGATGGGAAATATCAACTAACCTTTAATTTCCTTCAATATTCTTAATTCTTTCTAATAGGGGAGGGTGGGAATAATGAAAAAATACATATAAAGGATGAGGATAAATATTTGAAAGACTATCGACATAAAGTTTTTTTAATGCTAGCACAAGACTATCTCCATTATATGTTTCTTTAGCATAATTATCTGCTTCGAATTCATTTTTTCTAGATATAATATTCATAAGTGTCCCCATAATTAAACCTATTGGGCTAAATAAAAAAGAAAATATAATAATCCCTAAGTGGAAAGCTGGAGTTGTTCCTCCCAGTGACTTAATAAGTATTTCATTATTTAAACATAATTCTAATAAAAATGTCATTAATCCAATTTGAAAAATTGATATTACAAGACCTTGAATTATGTGTTTCTTTTTATAATGACCAACTTCGTGAGCAAGAACAGCCACAAGCTCATCTTCTGTGTGTTTTTCAACTAGAGTATCAAAAAGAGCAATAGTTTTTTTAGGACCAAAACCTGAAAAATATGCATTGGCCTTTGTAGATCTTTTTGAGCCATCAATGATAAATATATTGTCTATTGAGTAGCCAATTTTTTGTGAATATTCATTTATTTTATTTTTTAGACTCCCTTCTTCCAAAGGAGTTAATTTATTAAAAAGAGGAACAATCAGACTTGTATAAAACATTTGTATGAATATTATAAAAGCGGAAATGAATATCCACAAAAAAACCCAAAAATTATTTTCAATTTTTTGATAAATAAATAATGCAATAAATAGAATTAAACCTCCAATTAAAATGGATAATAAAATCCCTTTAATTCTGTCAGTTATAAAAACTTTAAAAGTAGTTTTATTAAAACCATATTTTTCTTCAATATAAAATGTTGAATAGTATTGAAATGGTATTGAAACAATTGTGTTTAATAAAAAGAATGAAAGGAAAAATAATCCAGATTGAATAAAGTAATTTTCATAGTTCATTATAAAAAAGTCACTTACCCAGCCATAGATTCCTGTGTACAATAAAGACAATGTAATAATTGTACTTAAAGTTGATGATATGAATGAAATTTTACCGTGTTCTTTCTTATAATTTCTTGCTTCAAGATATTTTTCTTTACTGTAGTAATTCTTTAATTCTTTAGGGATTAAATCTTTCCAGTTTTTGTTATTAATAAATTCAAGTACAGTTGAGAAGATGTAATTAAATATTAGTAATATTATGAGGATAAATAACCATTTTTCAGACGACATTGAAGTAATAATTTTGAATCATTAGTAAATATATTGCATTTAACTTTTATTGATTATACTTTAGTGAAAAATAATCAAGCTTAATTTGTGATTCATATAAGATCTTTATCATTACTAATTATTCTAATACTTATTTGTTCTTGTGGAAGAGAATATATATCACCTGAAATAAAATCTGTCAAAAATGTAGTTCTCTTAGATCAGAATAATGATCTAGTTAATTTATCTTTTGATATAGAAATTTTTAATCAGAACAATTTTGATTTTAAATACAATGAAATTAACCTTGATGTTACTTACAATAATAAATCAGTTGCAAAGATTGAAAGTAATAAAAAGAACATCGTAAAAAAGAATTCAATTGATAATATTCCGATACTTCTATCAGTTAATCTTAAGAATTTAGATGAACAAATATTCTCAGATGAAAACTTGATTATTAATGTTGATGGTTATATTAAACGAGGATTATTTAAGATAAAAATTCAAAGTTCTATTGACTTATATAATGAGAGATATTTTTCTGATTTATTTGATCAAAAGTTCGTAAATCAACTTATACATATATCATCATTTAGCTTAGAATCTGTTACTGGACCTATTGCATCTTTTAATTTAGATTTGAATTTAAATAACAACTTTCCGATCAATTTTGAGTTAACACAATTAAACGCAAAGATTTACAACGATTCAGAGCTTGAGAAATTAATCGCTATTTCAGAGATTAAATCAACTTTAAAAGTTAAAGAATATTCTAGTTTGCAAGTTCCTTTAAAACTAGATGTTAATTTAATAAGCTTGGGGCCTTCAATCCTTTTAGGCTCTCTAAGCAAAGATTATAGTATGTATTTAAAAATAGACTTAATTATTAAATTGAATGAAAAGTCAATTCCCATAAAACTTTTAAAAAAAATAATTGTAAATACGAAAAGTTTGGAAATCACAATTGAATAATTTTTCTGATTTTTTTGATTATTAATGATTAATTCTCTAATATTGATATTTGAAAGATTAAAATAATTGAAAAAATCTAGTACATATTTTTCTTTTTTACGCTTACGCCAGTAGGCTGTACTCTTATTTTTTGGTATAAGTACCAATCACTCATTCGATCTTAATAACTCAAATAAATTCACTGTGAAAATTGAAATTGCTGTAAAGCATCATATAAAATTTTGTAATGTAATATCTGAAACGATAAAATCTTCCGCAAAGGTAAGGGGGACAGGTATTGCATTGAGAACACCTGAATATATTCAATCAAAAATTGAAAATAATAATGCAGTAATAGCCACGGTTAATGAAAAATTTGCAGGTTTTTGTTATATAGAAATATGGGGGCATGGAAAATATGTAGCACATTCTGGGCTAATTGTGCATCCTGATTTTAGAGGATTGGGTCTTGCAAAAAAAATTAAAAAATTAACTTTTGAACATTCTTTATCTAAATATCCAAAAGCAAAAATTTTCGGAATAACTACTTCACTTGCTGTCATGAAAATTAATAGTGATTTAGGTTATAAGCCTGTTACTTTTTCAGAATTAACCGACGATGATGAATTTTGGATTGGATGTAAAACTTGTAAAAATTATGACATTCTTACTAGAACTAATAGGTCGATGTGCCTATGTACAGGGATGTTATATGAAAATAAAATAATATGAAAAAAATAATACTTGCATATAGTGGAGGTTTAGATACATCTTACTGTTTAAAAAAACTTTCTAGTGAAGGTCACGAAGTACACGCTATAAATATAAATACAGGAGGGTTCACTAAAAATGAATTAAAGACTATGGAGGATAAGGCTTACATGATGGGAGCTTTTATTTTTAAATCAATAGATGCTGTTGATATTTATTACAACAAAATTATCAAATACTTGATTTTTGGAAATGTTTTAAGAAACAATACCTATCCATTATCAGTCAGTTCTGAAAGAGTTATTCAAGCAGTTGAAATAGTAAAATATGCTAAAAAAAATAATGCAACACATATTGCTCACGGCAGTACTGGAGCAGGTAATGATCAAGTTAGATTTGATTCAATTTTTCAAATCATGGCTCCAGAAATTCAAATATTAACCCCAATTCGAGACAATTCACTTTCTAGAGAAGAGGAAATTAATTATTTAAATGAGAATGGTATTAATCTAGAGTGGACCAAAGCTAAATATTCTATCAACAAAGGTCTTTGGGGAACGAGTGTTGGAGGTGATGAAACTCTAACTTCAAAAAATAGTTTGCCCTCAGAAGCATATCCCTCAAAACTTTCTAAAAAAGAAAATGAAAACATTACATTATCTTTTTCAAAAGGCGAATTGGTTGCAGTAAATAATAAAAGAAATAGCCCTGTTCAGTGTATTAAAATTATTAATAGTTTGTGTGAAAAATATTGTATTGGAAGGGATATTCATGTAGGTGATACAATAATAGGTATAAAAGGCAGGGTTGGTTTTGAAGCTGGTGGTCCAATTGTAATATTGAAATCTCACCATCTGCTTGAAAAACATGTATTAACTAAGTGGCAACAATTTCAAAAAGATCAATTATCTAACTTTTATGGAATGCAAATTCATGAAGGAAATTATTTAGATCCTGTAATAAGAGATATTGAATCATTTTTTAATAGCAGTCAGTCAAAAGTAACAGGAGATGTATTTGTAACCCTTTCACCTTACAGATTTCAATTAAATGGTATTGAATCCAAAAACGATCTGATGAATTTAGATTTTGGATCATATGGCGAGCAAAACAACAAATGGTCTGCTCAGGACGCTAAAGGATTTATAAAAATATCCTCAAATCAGAATAAAATTTATCAATATGTCAACAATGAAGAAAAAAATTAAAATTAGCATTCAGGGAGCATCTGGTTATACTGGAGGAGAGTTGATAAGATTACTTTTAAATCATCCGCTTTGCGAAATTGTTTCGGTATCAAGTAATTTTAATTCTGGTAAAAAAATCTCTGATATTCACAATGATTTAGTTGGAGATTCTGATCTTATTTTTAGTAAAGAAATAGATAAAAACGTTGATGTCATTTATTTATGTTCTGGTCATGGTAAATCCTCAGCTTTTCTAAAAAGTACAAAAATTGATAAAGAAGTTAGAATCATTGATTTAAGTCAAGACTTCAGAGTCGATAATCTTTTTGAAGACAGAGTTTTTGAATATGGATTACCTGAAATTAATAAAAGTAATATCCTTAACTCCAATAATATTGCTAATCCTGGTTGTTTTGCTACTGCAATTCAATTAGGTGTTTTACCTTTGATTTCGGCTAATAGCAATAGCAAAGAAATTCATACTCACGCTATTACAGGAAGCACTGGAGCAGGATTAAAATTAACTCAGACTTCTCACTTTAGTTGGAGGAATAATAATGTTTCCTGGTACAAACCGTTCACACACCAACACTTAAATGAAGTTTACAAAACAATTGAGAAAAAATATAATATTAATTTCATCCCCATTAGAGGTAATTTTTCAAGAGGAATATTTTGTACATCATATATCAAAACTGACTTAGATATAGATTTTATTTATAAAATTTATTTTGATTATTATAAGGATCATCCTTTCACTGTAGTATCAAATGAAGAAATACATTTAAAACAAGTAATTAATACAAATAAATGTCTAATTCATTTGAAAAAAGTTGAAGGAAAAATATTGATAACATCAATTATTGATAATCTGATTAAAGGAGCATCTGGACAAGCAATTCAAAATATGAATTTAATGTTTGGATTAGATGAAACAACAGGTCTTAAACTAAAAAGTTCTATTTTTTAATTTTTATGAAAAATTTTATTTCAATTGATGATATAAGTGATTTTAATAGCCTGATTGATGAATCAATCTCTATTAAGAAAAATCCATTTAAATATTCATATCTAGGTGAAAAAAAAGCAATCGGTCTTATATTTTTTAATAAAAGTTTAAGAACTAGGCTAAGTATGCAAAAAGCTGCAGAAATGATAGGATTAAAATGTTTTGTAATGAATTTTAATAATGAAGGATGGAATTTAGAATTTGAAAATAATGCTATTATGTCCACAGACAAAGCTGAACACATTAAAGAAGCTGCAATGGTTTTGTCTCAGTATTGTGATATAATTGCCATTAGAAAATTTCCAGATTTACAAAATAAAGATGAAGATGAGTCAGAAAAAATATTGAATTCATTCATTAAATATGCAGAAGTTCCAATCGTTAATTTAGAAAGCTCAACAGCACATCCACTTCAAGCATTAGCTGATGCTATTACTATCAGAGAGCATAAGAAAAATGTGAAACCTAAAATTGTTCTTAGTTGGGCTCCACACCCTAATCCTCTTCCTCATGCAGTTGCAAACTCATTTGTTAAAATGGTTAAAAGAATTAATACAGAGTTTGTAATAACCAATCCTGTTGGCTATAATTTAAATTCAAAAATCACTGATGGAGTTACGGTAACTCATGATCAAAATCAAGCATTCAAAAATGCTGACTTTATTTATGCTAAAAATTGGTCGAGTTATGATAAATATGGACAAGTGATTACAAAAGATAAAAATTGGATGATTGATAATGACTTAATGTCTAAGACTAACGATGCATATTTTATGCATTGTCTACCAGTGCGAAGAAATATTGTTGCCGCTGACGATGTCTTAGATTCTGGGAAATCTATAGTTATTAAACAAGCACAAAATAGAATATACTCATCTCTTGTTGTTTTAAAAAGAATTTTAGAAAATGAAAAATAAATTAACCATTGTTAAAGTTGGTGGATTCATCTTTGAGGATGAATACAAACTCGATAGCTTTCTGTCAAATTTTTCTAAAATTAGTGGGGACAAAATATTAGTTCATGGTGGAGGTAAAATAGCTAGTAATTTTTCTAAAAAACTAGGAATTATACCTCTTGTGCTTGAAGGTAGAAGGGTTACAGATAAAGAAACATTGGATGTAGTGGTTATGACTTATGCTGGTTTACTAAACAAAAAATTAGTTTCAAAACTTCAAAAATTAAGTTGTAATGCTATTGGATTATCCGGTGCTGATGCTAACTTAATTCGGGCAAAAAAAAGAAGTATTGAAAATGTTAATTATGGATATGTTGGAGATATTACTCACGTTGAGAAAAACATATTACAAAAGATGATTAGTTCTGATCTATGTCCTGTAATTTGCTCTTTAACTCACGATGGAAATGGACAAATTTTAAACACAAATGCAGATACAATTGCTGCAGAACTATCCGTTGCATTAGCTGATTTGTATGATGTTAGTCTAAAGTATTGCTCAGAAATGCCTGGTGTTCTTGAAAAGCTTGGTAATTATGATTCATTAATTAAAACCATTAACTCGACATCTTACAAGAAACTAAAACAAAAAAATATTATTTCAGATGGTATGATACCAAAATTAGAAAATTGCTTTCATGCGTTAAAAAATGGAGTTGATAAAGTATTTGTAGGGAGCATCGATATATTAAATTCAGAAGAAAAAAGCACTCAATTAAAAATTTAGAATATGAAACTTTGGAGTAAAGAAGATAATTTAGATAAAAAAGTAGAAAAATTTACTGTTGGCTCAGATAGATTAGATGATCTTCATCTTGCTAAATATGATGTTATTGCATCTATTGCTCATGCAGAAATGT
>SGZB01000020.1 GCA_004321735.1 Flavobacteriales bacterium
TTTCAGAGAAGATCTTGAAATAAATCTTATTGGTTTAATTAAAACTTTAAAGTTCGTGCTTAACAATTTAAAAAAATCAGAATCAGCAAGTTTAATCTTTTTTAGTACAGTAGCAGTTCAAAAAGGAATGGCTTTTCATTCAAGTGTATCAGCATCTAAAGGTGCAATTGAAGGTCTATCAAAGTCATTAGCATCTGAATTATCACCAAACATAAGAGTTAACGTTATTGCACCATCTTTGGTTGATACGCCTCTTGCAAACAGGTTTTTAAATAACGAGCAAAAGAAACAGAAAGCTTCAGAAAAACACCCTCTCAAAAAAATTGGGAAACCTGCAGATATTGGGGAAATGATTGAGTTTTTGATTTCTGAAAAATCTAGCTGGATAACTGGACAAATAATTGGCGTTGATGGAGGGCTTTCCACCTTAGATAACAATTAATGAATAAAGCAACCATTTTTTGGTTTAGAAGAGATCTCCGACTACATGATAATGTTGGGCTTTTTCATGCACTTTCAAAATCAAATAATGTTTATCCAATATTCATTTTTGACAAAGACATTACTAACAACTTAAATAAAGATGATTACAGGCTGAGCTTCATTAAAGAGCAAATTAAGTTAATGAATGAAAAATTACAAAAACATGAATGCTCTATAAATATATTTTATGGTAAACCTAAAGATGTTTTTAAAAAAATTATTTCAAAAACTAAAATAGAAAAGGTTGTTATTAATAAAGATTACGAACCATATGCTATAAAACGTGATGATGCTGTAAAAGAATTAGTGTCTAAGAATAATATTGAGTTTATAAGTTTTAAAGATCATGTCATTTTTGAAGAAAATGAAGTTGTGAAAGATAACGGTGATCCTTATGTCGTTTACACACCATATTCAAGAAAATGGATTAATAAATTCAATGATAAAGAAATTATAACATATCATTCTGATGAATATTTATCTAATCTAAAAAACTTAAATAAAACATTAAAAATTGATGAAGTTCCATTCTCATCAAACTTAATACCTCTTGAATTAAATTTTAATGCAGATGTAATTAAGAATTATGAAAGAGACAGAAATTTTCCAGCTATAAATGCAACATCTAAATTAGGGGTTCATTTAAGATTTGGAACAAAAAGTGTTAGAGAGCTTATCCTAAGATCAAATTCCTATGAAAACAAAACATTTTTGAAAGAATTAATTTGGAGGGAATTTTTTATACAGATATTATGGCATTTTCCTCATACAATTAACAAATGTTTTAAAGAAAAATACGAAAATGTAAAATGGATTAATGATAATGAAAATTTCATTAAATGGTGCCAGGGAAATACAGGTTATCCAATCGTTGATGCAGGAATGAGGGAATTAAACACAACGGGATTTATGCATAATAGAGTAAGAATGATAACTGCAAGTTTTTTGTGTAAACATTTACTAATTGATTGGAGAAAAGGAGAAAAATATTTTGCATCAAAATTGTTTGATTATGAACAAGCAAGTAATGTAGGAAACTGGCAATGGGTTGCAGGGTGTGGGGTCGATGCAGCACCATATTTTAGGATTTTCAATCCAACTGAACAATTAAAGAAATTTGATAAACAAAAAAATTATGTTAGAAAATGGGTTCCTGAATTTGATTCTGAAAGTTATGTTGATCCGATCATTGATCATAAATATGCTAGAGAAAGATGTTTAAATGCATACAAAATTGGATTAAATAAATGAGTTGTATAAATATTGTTTTTCCAAATCAACTTTTTGAAAAAGTAAATCATTTTAATGGTAATGAAGTTATACTGATTGAAGAATTTCTTTTTTTTAAACAATTCAATTTTCATAAAAAGAAACTTGTTTTTCATCGTAATTCGATGAAAAACTATGAAGATTATTTAATTAAATCTGGGTTCAATGTTAAATATATAGAAACATCAAGTAAGTTTTCAGACATAAGACAATTCATTTCAAATTTAGATAATACAAAAACAATAAGAATTTTAGATCCAAATGATGATTGGTTATCTAGAAGAATAATAAATGAATGTTCAAAAAATTCTATAGAATTAGAAATTATTGACAATCCATCATTTATAACAAGTAAGAAATCATTCGATTCATTTTTTAGAAGTGATAAAAAAAAGTTTTTTCAAACTTCATTTTATAAAAAACAAAGACAGGAATTAAATATTTTAATTGAAAATGGAAAACCGTCTGGTGGTAAGTGGACATATGATGATTTAAATAGAGAAAAATACCCCAAAGACAAAGAAACACCTTCAATAGATTATCCTAAGGAAGATAACTTTTTAAGCGAATCCATAACTTATGTAAATAACTTATTCAGTCAGAATCCTGGCTCATTAAAAAACTTTAACTATCCAACAAATTTTGAAAATTCAAAAAGATGGTTTGAGGATTTTCTCTACCAAAGATTTGATGAATTTGGACCTTATGAAGACGCTGTACTAAAAGACAAATCGGTTATTAATCATAGTTTGTTATCTCCACTTATTAATTCCGGAATTTTAGATATAAATTATGTTATAAATAGATCTCTAGAATATTATACAAACAATGATGTAAGACTAAACTCATGCGAAGGGTTTATTAGGCAATTGATTGGATGGAGAGAATTTATAAGAGGTGTTTATAAAGCTGTTGGCAGAACAGAAAGAACAAAAAATTTCTGGGGTTTTAATAGAAAAATACCAAAGTCCTTCTATGATGGAACAACTGGGATTGATCCTGTTGATGACACTATAAATAAAATAAATAATAGCGCATATGCAAATCACATAGAAAGACTAATGATCATTGGAAATTTCATGTTACTCTGTGAATTTGATCCTGATGAAGTATATAAATGGTTTATGGAAATGTTCATTGATTCATATGATTGGGTTATGGTACCTAACGTATATGGAATGAGTCAATTTGCAGATGGAGGAATGATGTCTACAAAACCTTATATAAGTAGTAGTAATTATATTTTAAAAATGAGTGATTACAAAAAAGGTGATTGGTGTAAAATATGGGATTCTTTATTTTGGAATTTTATGGACAAGCAAAGAGATTTTTTTAATAAAAATCCAAGAATGAGAATGTTAGTAAATACTTATGACAGGATGAATTCTGAAAAGAAAATAAATATGATTAATACTGCTAGCAGTTACTTGAATAGTTTGTGATGAGTGAAATTGAAATTGATAGAATAATAGAAATGGCATGGGAAGATAGAACTCCATTTGAAGCTATAAAATTACAATTTGGGAAAAATGAATCTGATGTAATTAAAATCATGAGAAAAAACTTGAAACCATCGAGTTTTAAATTATGGAGAAAAAGAGTTCAAGGAAGAAAAACAAAACATAAAAATAAGATTATGATTGATGAAAATCTAGATATAAAAAGATTTAAGTGTAAAATGCAAAGACAAATAACAAATAATAAAATAAGTAAACGTTAAATACTTACTCTTTCTATTTTTGCACCTAATTTTTTGAGTCTCTCATCAATATTTTCATATCCTCTATCTATTTGCTCAATATTATGAATAATACTTGTACCTTGAGCAGATAAAGCCGCAATAAGAAGTGAAATACCAGCTCTAATATCAGGAGATGTCATTACTGTAGACTTTAATTGTGATTTAAAATCATGTCCAATTACAGTAGCACGATGAGGATCACATAATATTATTTTTGCTCCCATATCAATAAGCTTATCAACAAAGAATAATCTACTTTCAAACATTTTCTGATGAATAAGAACACTACCTCTAGATTGAGTTGCAACAACTAAAACTATACTTAACAAGTCTGGTGTAAATAAAGGCCATGGTCCATCAGACACAGTTAATATACTTCCATCAATATAATTCTGAATTTCGTATCCACCCTTATGAGATGGAATTCTTAGATTATTGCCTTCTTTGATAAAATTTAAACCAAGTTTTTCAAAAACGTTTAAAATTTGATCAAGATGCTTGAAATTAACACCTTTAATAGTAATATCACTTCTAGTCAGTGCTGCCAAACCAATCCAACTTCCAATCTCAATAATATCAGGATCAATTTTGTGAGTGCAGCCTTTTAAATTTTTAACACCATATATTGTAAGTGAATTCGAACCAATTCCTGTAACATTACCCCCCATTTGGTTAATCATAGAACATAATTGTTGAATATATGGCTCACATGCTGCATTATATATTGTTGTTTCACCTTCAGCTAATGATGCTGCCATGATTATGTTTGCTGTTCCAGTAACAGAGGGTTGATCAAGTAAGATATAAGTTCCTTTTAAATTTAATGCATCTACGTTGTATGTATAATTTTTTATATCATAATTAAATTTTGCACCTAATTTTATTAATCCGTCAAAATGGGTGTCCAGTCTTCTTCTTCCAATTTTATCACCACCAGGTTTTGGTATTGAAGCTTTTCCAAATCTTGATAAAAGTGGACCAATAACCATAATTGAACCCCTTAGTCCTTTGGCTTTACTTTGATAATCATCTGACTTTATTGCAGCTAAATCAATATTTTTTGCTTCAAACGAGTATTTATTATTGGATATTTTTTCAATTTTAACTCCAAGAATTTTCAAAAGGTCAATTAATCTTAAAACATCAATAATTTCAGGGACATTTTCTATAATAACCTTTTCGCTAGTTAATAAAGTTGCACACAGGATTTGTAAAGCTTCATTTTTAGCACCTTGGGGAGTTACATCTCCTGATAATTTTACTCCACCTTCAACTTTGAATGAATTCATTTATTTACGCTTATAGTTTCTATACTGTTTTTTATTTTTTTTACCAGGTCTAGAAAACTTTCTATTGTTGTTATTTGAAATAAGATCTTTGGATTCTGAGAGAGGTTCACTGTTCTTATCTAACTTTATTTTTGCATCAGAAAGCTCAAATAAATGCTCATAAATAACACTATCTTCAACAGTATCTTTATTCCAGTTAAGAAAGCATTTTTTCATGTGATTAGCAATTACATATACAAGCTTACTTTTCATCTCTCCATCCTCCCATTTTACTGCAACATCAATCATTTTTTTAATATTATTCCCGTAAAATCTATATTTAGGATGATTTTGAGGATAATTTAGCTTTTCTGGTTTTTGCTCAAATATTTCCTTTTGAGGTTGTGGATAAGGTGAGTCAACATCTAAATTAAATTTAGACATAATAAAAAGTTGATCCCAAAGTTTATGTTGAAAATCTGGAACATCTCTTAAATGGGGGTTCATATTACCCATTACACCAATAATAGCTTTGGCTATTTTATTTCTCTCTTCCTTAGTTTTTTTCTCAATTGCATGATCAATCATTTTATGTACATGCCTACCATACTCAGGAATAACCAAGTCTACTCTTTCACTATTATATTCTAAATTATCTACCAATTTTTTTTTTTAAAATTAAAGATTTTTATTACTACAAAGAAATTATTCCCTCAATTTCAGAAACATCTTTATATTTTTTAATAATGTCCTCTGAGGCATTCATCTCACATGTTATAGTAAAAGACACATATTTTTTATTGGATGAAAAATTTTTTGAAATATTTATACTTTCATTGAAATACGAAATAAGCTCATCAATACTTTCTACATTATTTTTAATAATAAATTTAAAGACATATTTTGATGGCCAAATATGTGATTCATCTAGTTTAATCTTTAAATTTTTATAAAAAAATTCTTTAGATTTTTTCATAGAATTAACAACAGTTACTAAATATATTTATATTTTAGGTTTGAAACCACTTTATGAGAAAAATTCTAATTACTGGAGGTCCATCAACTGGTAAAACAATACTTGTTAATGAGTTGGAAAAATTAGGATTTAAGTGCTTCAAAGAAATTTCAAGAGAAATAACAAAAGAATGGAAGAAAAAGGGGATCGATCAGTTTTTTTTGACAGATCCGATTGCTTTTAGTAAAGTTTTATATAAAGGAAGATTAAATCAATACAAATCAGCTAAAAACCATAATAAAAATTATGTTTTTGACAGAGGTCCTATTGATGTGATTGCATATTTAAATTTTAAAAATGTTAGTTACGATTCAGAACTTTTTAAAAGTTCATCAGAATTAAATTATGATTTTTCATTTATTCTTCCTCCTTGGGAGGAAATTTACACAAATGACCTAGAGAGGTATGAGTCATTTGAAGAATGTGAAAGAATAAATCAAAATCTAGTAAAAACATATAAGGAAAATAAAATTAATCTAATTGAAGTTCCAAAATTTTCTGTAAAGGAAAGAGTTAACTTTATTAAAGAATTTTTATCAAATGAATAATTTAAAAATTGTTTTTTTTGGTACCCCTGACTTTTCTTTAGATACCCTAAAATATTTACACAATTCTAATCACAAATTAATTAGTGTTGTATCTTCTGCAGATAAAAAATCTGGAAGAGGATTGAAAATCAAATACAGTCCTGTCAAAAATTATTGCATACAAAACCAAATTAGTTTATTGCAACCTGAAAATTTAAAATGTATTGATTTTCAAAATGATCTCAAAAATCTTAAAGCAGATCTTTATGTAATTGTTGCATTTAAATTTTTACCAAAAGAGGTATGGAGTATACCTAAAATGGGTTCAATTAATATTCATGCATCTCTTTTACCTGATCTAAGAGGAGCTGCTCCAATAAATTGGTCACTAATATACGGTCATAACAAAACAGGTTTAACCAGTTTTTTCTTAGATGAAAATATTGATACTGGAGATATTATTCTAAAAACTGAAGTGATGATAAGTCATTCAGACAATTTTAAATCACTTTACAATAAGTTGAAGTTAATGAGTGGTAGTTTTTTGTCAGCCACAATTGAAGCAATAATTAATAAAAAGAAATTATTAAAGCAGAAAAATATTTTGAAAATTGATAAGGCTCCAAAACTAAATAAAGAGAATACAAGAATTAAGTGGAACGATACTTCCTTAAATATTTATAATCATATCAGAGGACTTACTCCATTTCCAGGAGCATGGACAGAAATTAAAGAAAATAGTAAAAAAGTAATCATTTACAAAACTGAAATATCTGATTTTGAAAAAGATGGGATTGCTGGTAGTTTAAGTGTTCGTAATAAATCATTATTTGTTAACACTTCAGATAGACTTTTAAAAATAAATGAGTTAAAAATTGAAGGAAAAAAAATTATAAAGGGTAATGATTTTATAAATTCTATTCAAGGAAAAAAAATAATTTTATACTAATTGAAAAAAGGACAAATACTTGTATCGAACTACACTTTAATTAATGATATTGAATTTAATAAAACATTAATATTAATTGTTGAATCTAATAATGAAGGTATTATTGGATTCGTTTTCAATAAAGAGTCTGAGTATCAATTATCAGATATCGATGAAAAACTAAGAGGTATTGATTTAAAAATTTACAATGGAGGACCAGTAATGATTGATTCTCTTCATTTCATTCATAGATTTAATAAATTTCTTACTAAAAGTAGTAAAGTCACAAATGAAATTTATTGGGGAACAGAGTTCGAAAAGGCAATAGAACTAATTAAGAATGGTAAATTAAAAAAAAATGATGTAAAATTTTTTTTAGGATACTCTGGATGGGACAACAATCAACTCAAAACTGAAATTGAAGATGGTTCTTGGCATATTTTAAAAAAGATTAATGACAATGATATTCTAGAGGATATATCTAATTTATGGAAACTTAAACTAGAGGGGTTGGGAGAATATTTTAAAATATGGTCGAATTCTCCTGAAAATCCTAATCTTAATTAATTGAAGTATTTAATAGTGACAACAACTTTGAAGTAATATCATTACTAAATATTTTTTTTCTGTAATACTTAATTGGCTGAATTCCCTGCACTGCATTAGTCATAAACATTTCATTAGCAGAAATTATTTCAAATGGTTTTAAGTCTGCTTCAATAACATTAAAATTATTATCATGAAGAATTTTTATAATATTTTTTCTCATAACACCATCCAAACAACCAGAATTCAAATTAGGAGTTATAATTAAATCGTCTTTAACTAAAAAGAGATTACCATTTATAAATTCAGAAATCATTCTATCCTTATTTAGTAAAATACAATTGTCTAAATCATTTTCACTAGCATATATAGAAGCTAACACATTGATTGATTTATTATTAGATTTTATCGTATTAATTAGCTGATTATCAATTAAATAATCTTTGTACAAGTCAACCCTCAAATCCTTATTTAAAAATTTATAATTGTTATTATGAATTTCAGAAGTTTTAATAATGTAAGATATGTCATTTGATTCAGGATTGTAATTACCAGAAGATGATCTATAAACAGAAATTCTAGCCCTTCCATGGTCTAAATCTGAATTATGATTATGAATCTTTAAAATTTCATTATGTAAAAAACTTGGTGTAAATGTATCTGGAATATTAAATCTCATGATACGCATTGAAGACATTAATCTAAAATAATGGTCTTCCCAAAATAATATATTATTACTTTTTATTCTACACGACTCAAATACAGAATCACCAAAATAAAAGCCCCTATTGTTAGAAAGCTGAGAACTTTCAGGTAATATTTCTCCATTAAAATTGACCATTGACTACGATGAACCTAAAACTTGCTTAAGATCAGAAATCTGACTTTCCCATAACATTTTTGCTTCGTCAATTTCATCCTCTTCAGAAAAATCTGTAATGACTAGAGACACATCCTTTGTCAATTCATCAACAACTATTTTAATTTCAAAGAATGAGTTTTCATCATTATCAAGCCACTTGAATTTAACAAATTTGTTGTTTTTAGAACTTAATAGTTCAGCCTTTTCTTCAGATCCATCCCAAAAAAAAGAAAAAACTTTTCCTCTGGAGTTTACATTATCTGCAAACCACTCTGACAAGCTTGAAGCTGAAGATATGTACTGATAAAGCATGTAAGGTGATGCTTTAATAGGAAATTCTAATTCATATTTTATCATTTCAGACATAATCCGGCAATATATACAATATAAATGATGTGAAAAAGAAAAATATTTTTTTTGTACTGAGTTTGCTGCTAGGTATATTGTTTTTATATTTGACGCTCATTTATGGCGAGGTAGCTCAGGTGGTCAGAGCGTCGGATTCATAACCCGGAGGTCGGGAGTTCAAGTCTCCCCCTCGCTACTATTTAAACTTCTTTGAAATTTGTGATATTGATTATTTTTTCAATACCACTTTCCATGTTTTTAATTTTAAAGATGTTATTCTCATCTTCATCTTTTCCAAAAATCAGCACTGATCTAAATTTATTATGATCAGCGTAAGAGAACTGCTTTATAATTTTTGATTCATCAGGGTAAATCGTTAGGTTATTACTTTTTCTAAAGTAGTTAATCACATGATCAAGTTTTTTAATATATTCAATTCCAAAATTTAAAACTAAGATTTCATTTTGTTGATCTATAGAATCTGGAAACAAAGAGTCATTTTCTAGAATATAAAAAATCCTTTCCAATCCAAAAGAAATACCTATACCAGAAAGGTTTTGGGCACTAAATCTCTTTGTTAAATCATTGTATCGACCTCCACCTCCAATTGAGCCAATTTCTTTGTGATTATTGCTGGAAATTTCAAAGATAACTCCAGTGTAGTAATCTAATCCTCTTGCAAGTGATAAATCAAAGGAAATATTTATGTGATCATAACTATTTAAATCAAAAAAATCTTTAATTGTCTTTAACTGACCTAATGCTATCTTAGAATCTTCATCAATAATATATTGCTTTTCTATAAATTCAAGAATGTCTGAATTTGATTTAGAATTAAAAATAAATTTTAAATCTTCAATATACTTATCCTTTAAACTTAAACTCTCAATCAATTCTTTTATTACGTTTTCTTGACCAATTTTATCAATTTTATCAAGAATTATCATGAACTTTTTAAATTGACTATTAAGTTCAATCTTTTTTGAAATTGAGTTTAAAATTGCTCTGTGATTTATTTTTAATTCTAGATTCTTAAGACCTAGATCCTTTAATGATTTTGCATATATATTGATCATTTCAATTTCATTTAAAATTGAGTCAGATCCAATAACATCTGCGTCACATTGAGTAAATTCTTGAAATCTTCCCTTTTGTGGTCTATCAGCTCTCCATACGTTTTGAATTTGAAACCTTTTAAAGGGAAACTTAATTTCATTTTGATATTGTGAAACATATCTTGCAAGCGGTACGGTAAGATCATACCTCAAAGCTTTATCAGAAATTGAATTCACAAATTCACTTAAATTATCATCCTTCAGAGAATTGATGTTAGCTTTTTTAACTTTTTCACCTGAGTTCAGAATATTAAAAATCAGTCTATCACCTTCCTGACCATAATTTCCTTTAAGAATATTACTTTTTTCAAATGATGGAGTTTGAATTTCATGATAACCAAATCTTATGAAATTATCTTTTAACTTTTGAATTATATAGTTTCTCTTTGAGACTAAGTTTGGGTGATAATCTCTTGTACCTTTAGGAATAGAGGGCTTTATTGACATTTTATCAAAGTTAATAAAATGATAAAGATATTTTGTAAACTATGATTGTGAACTTATAACTTCAAAGTTAAGATCATAATAAACTTCTCTGTGTAATCTAATTTTAGCAGTATAGGAGCCTATTTTTTTAATCGTAGAGGATAATTGAATAGATTTCTTTTCAATTTCGAATCCATTAGAAAAAAGTTCTTTTGAAATTTCTGAGTTGGTTACGGAACCAAATAATTTACCATTTTCAGATTTGGCGCTTATTTTAAGATCTAATTTTTCTAGCTTTTTTACAATTTTACTAGCTTCTTCGATAGCCTGCTTTTCTTTTACTTGAGATTGCTTTAATTTTTCTGCTAGAACTTTTTTTGCAGAGATAGTAGCTAGAATAGCTTTACCTTGTGGAATTAAAAAATTTCTGCCATAGCCATTTTTGACCACAACAAGATCATCTTTAAATCCTAAGTTTTCTACATCTTCTTTTAATATAAGTTCCATTAGTTTTATTTAAGTAAGTCAGCTTGATAAGGAAGCAATGCTAGGTGTCTTGCTCTTTTTATAGCTACAGAAACCTTTCTCTGATATTTTAAAGATGTACCGGTGAGTCTTCTAGGAAGGATCTTACCTTGTTCATTTACAAATTTCAATAAATAGTCTGGATCTTTATAATCAATATATTTAATACCTAATCTCTTAAATCTGCAATATTTTTTCTTGGTATTTGTATTAATGTCTAGTGGAGTTAAGTACCTTATTTCTCCTTGATTTGTATTTAAATCCATATCAGATTATGATTTTTCCTTTTTTAATTTATTTCTTCTCTTAACCGCCCAAGCGTTAGCATCCTTATCTAATGAAACATTTAAATATCTCATCACTCTCTCGTCTCTTTTGAGCTCAGTTTCATATGAGTTTATGATATTTTCATCAGAACCATCAAACTCAAAATCAATTAGTGCATAAAATCCACTTAATTTATTTTGAATCTTATAAGCAAGCTTTTTTAAACCCCAATTCTCAACATCAACAATATTGCATCCTTTAGATTTAAGAAAATCTTCATATTTTTTTATAGCATCTTTTACCTGAGGCTCTGACAGAGCTGGATTTAAGACGAACATAGATTCATAATGACTCATAAGTAAATTTTGTCGGGCAAAAATAGTTTTTTAATAATTACTTACAAAATAAATTAATATTTAATTATAAGGATCAATATCAACACTTAATTTGACAGATTTAAATTGAGAATATTTATTGATTTTTTTTGATAGTTTAAAAAGCTTTTTTTTCTCTTTTCTAAGACTATCGACTTCCATTTTGATAAGTATATTCATTATGTGGTCATTTTTGATTTTACTTACAACTGGAAACTCTGGACCAAGAATCTCAGATTTCATGGTATTTTTCAAGGCTTTTGAAAACCAGTTGGAAGCTAATTTTAATACATTAATATTTTTTGATTTTAAAATAACTTTTGCCAATCTGGTAAATGGAGGATAATTAAAATCTCTTCTTTGATCAATTTGGAATTGATAAAATCCTTTTGTATTACCATCGATAATCCTATTATGAATATGATGATTAGGATAATTTGTTTGAATTAAAACCTTTGAGTTAGAAATTGATCTTCCAGCTCTTCCTGAAACTTGTTTGATTAATTGAAAATATTTTTCGTGAGATCTAAAATCAGGATAGTTTAATAAAAAGTCTGATTCAATAACTCCCACTAATCCAACATTACTAAAATCCAGACCTTTAGAAACCATCTGGGTACCAATAAGAATTTGAAATTTATTTATTGAAAAATCTTGTAATATTTTTTTTAATTTTTTTCTAGATCTGGTTGTGTCATAATCTAATCTTTGTGATTTAACCTTTGGGAAAAACTTTTCTAATTCATTTTCAATTGTTTGTGTTCCTATACCATTAAGTTCCATTGAAGGTAAATTACAACTTGAACATATAATTTGCTTAACTCTTGAAAAACTACAGTAATGACACTTTTCTAAATTTTCAGAGATATGATAGGTGAGGCAAACATCACAATTAGGACAATAATTTACATTACTACAAGCTTTACACTTTAAAAATGTTGAAAACCCTCTTCTATTTCTGAAAAGAATAATTTGATGATTATTTTCTAAACATATTTTTATCTCTTTTCTTAAAGAAAGTGATAAAAAAGATTCATTATCTAATTTTGGAGATTCAATAAGAGTAATTTTTGGTTCTTTAAAATTTCCATATCTCTTATTTAGCTCAACAAAACCATATTTCTTATTAATAGAATTATAATATGTTTCAACACTTGGCGTAGCACTACCCAACAAACATTTTGTTTTTAAGATTTTTGATAATAAAATTGCAGAATCACGAGCATTATATCTTGGCATTGGTTCATTTTGTTTGTAGGAATTTTCATGCTCTTCATCTATTATAATTATTCCTAAATTTTTAAATGGTAAAAAAACTGAGGACCTTGCTCCTAGGATTACTTTTGGTTTATCATTGTTCACCATATCACTCCATAGTTCATGTCTCATATTAGGCGAAATAGAAGAGTGATAAACAATCAAATTACTTGGAAAATAACTTGATAGTCGTAAACTTAATTGAGTTGTTAATGCAATTTCAGGCACCATCAGAAGAGCACTGTTTCCTTTAAGAATTTCTTCTTTAATAAGATTAACATATATTTCTGTTTTTCCTGATGAAGTAATACCTAAAAGATTAACAACATTATATGTCAAGAAAGATTTTTTTATACCATTTAGAGCATCTTTTTGAGAATCTGAAAGCACTAATTCCTTTATTGATGTTTCTCTAGAATTATATATTCTTTTAAGTGGAACTCTATTTTTTAACAAAATATCCCTCTTTGCAAGGTTTTCTAAAACAGAAACTGAAACACCTAAAACATCTTGTATATGATTTTTTGAAAATGATGAGTTTTTATTTTCATACAAATAATTTAAAACCTTCTTTTGATTGTCAGAACGTAAAAAAATTTTAGAGGGGTCTCTTGATTGATTAAGAGAATAGTTAATGACAGTTTTCTCTTTATATTTAGTGTAAATCTCCTCATTTAGCTCTAAAATATCTTGAGATATCAGACCACTAATTCTTTTTAAAACTTTAAATCCAAAAATCTTTACAAGCTCATTTACTAAAATTTCTTCATTATTTTCAAAAAGTTGCAAAATTTCATAATCATAATCTTCATTCTTATATGATTTATCACAAATAACTTTTTTTAAAACTGATTCACTCTTAATTAAAAATGATCTAGGAAGAACGGCGTCTAAAACAACACCTATTGGAGAAAGGTAATAATCACTTAACCAATTAATAAAGATTATTTGCTCACTGGTTATGCAAGGTGGCTCATCAATCAAATAAGAAATTTCTTTTAACTCGTAGTCGACATCAAAATTTTCATGTTTTTCAAATACTACAGCAGTGTAATATTTCTTTTTTCCAAAACTTACAATAACTCTAGATCCAATTTTAATTTTAAAAAATTCTGATTTTGAGAGTGAATAAGTAAAAAAACCATCAATTGGAATTGGAACAACAACATTTATGGCATAAGAATATTTCAATTAGATGTTTTTTTAACTTTAGTAAAATTTAGGTAATGGAATTAATCTTTGCAAGCCATAATGAAAATAAAGTTAAAGAAGTTAGAAAAATACTCGGAAAAGAATTTAAAATCAGAAGTTTAAATGAAATTGGATTCTATGATGAAATTCCAGAAAACCAACCAACAATTGAAGGAAATGCAAAATTTAAATCACAATATATTTTTGAAAAATATAATTTAAACGTTTTTGCAGATGATACTGGACTTGAAATTAAAGCTTTAAATAATGAACCTGGAGTAAGGTCTGCTCGTTATGCTGGAGATCATAAAAACTCTACAGATAATATAAATAAAGTTCTAAAAGAATTACATGATTTTGAAGATAGAAGTGCAAGGTTTAAAACAGTATTCTCACTTATCACAAAAGATTTTTCTAAATTATTTACTGGCATTATTCACGGAGAAATAACTAAAGAAATCAATGGATCAAAAGGATTTGGATATGACCCCATATTTAAACCAAATGGATATAGCATGACATTTGGTGAAATAGATAGTAGAATAAAAAATGAAATAAGTCATAGAGCATTAGCAACTAATAAATTGGTTGATTTTTTAAGAAAAGTTTATGATTGAATTTTTCAGCATAACCTTAATTTAATGTATGTTTACGCGGATGAAAATTAAATTGTTTTTACTCATATTAATTACTTTATTTACTACCACACTTTCATCTCAAGAAAAAGTTTTGGGAGTAATTGAAAATGACGCAGACTCTAAACCAATTTCAAATGTTCATGTAATAAACTTAAATAAAGTTGTTGGTGTTATTTCAAATAAGGACGGAGAATTTGAAATTCAGGCAGAAGTTAATGATACATTGTACTTTTCTTACCTAGGCTTTAAATCCATAAAAATTAGAGTAACAAATGATTTAATTAAATTCAAAAATTCAAAAGTAAGACTAACTGAACTTGCTTATGCTTTAGAAGAAGTCATAGTTAGTCCATACCAATTAACTGGATATTTGGAAATTGATGCTAAAAATGTACCAATAAGTAGCTCTTACAGATACAGCATACCTGGATTACCATCAAGAGGCTACGAAGCAGGATCTAAAAACCCAGGTGCAATATCAAAAGTTTTTGGTGCAATATTCAATCCACTTGATTTTTTGTATAATTTATTTGGTAAAAAACCCAAGCAGTTTAGAAAACTGAAATTAATGAAAGAAGATAATAGAATTAGAGAACTTTTAGGAACTAAATTCGACAGAGAAACTCTAACTGCATTATTACAAGTTGACAAGTTAGATATCGATGAAATACTAAGAAATTGTAGTTACTCAGAAAATTTTATTCTTTCAGCTAATGATTTACAAATTTTAGAAGCTATTAGTCAGTGCTACGAAGAATATAAGTTACTCAATAGAAAATAATTTCTAGTTTATATTATCTTTGTTTTTTTATTATGTCAAGCTTTAATCTCAATGCTATATCACCTATTGATGGAAGATATTCAAAACAAACAGAATTACTTTCCAATTACTTTTCTGAGAAAGCTCTAATTAAATATAGAGTTAAAGTAGAAATTGAGTATTTCATTAGTTTAACAGAAATAGGTATTAAAAACTTAAATAAATGGGATAATAAATTCAATGATAAAATCAGAAACATATACATTAACTTCCATGATGATGATGCTCTTGAGGTTAAAGAAATTGAAAAAACTACTAATCATGATGTAAAAGCAGTTGAATACTTTATTAAAAGAAAGTTTGATGAAATGAAGATTGGTGAATTTTCAGAATTTATTCATTTTGGATTAACCTCTCAGGACATAAATAATACTTCAATCCCTCTTTCAATTAAAGATTTTATTCCTAACTATTTTGAAAAAATAAATCTTGTTCTTTCAGAAATCGATAATAAAATTGAGGAATATTCTGATATTCCAATGCTAGCTAGAACTCACGGTCAACCTGCTAGTCCAACCAGATTGGGAAAAGAGTTTAAAGTTTTTAGTGTGAGGATTAAAGAACAACTAAATGTTTTAAAAAAAATACCACATTCTTGTAAATTTGGTGGTGCAACAGGAAACTTTAATGCACATCAAGTCGCCTACCCAGATATTGATTGGAAGAATTTTGCCGAAAATTTTACAAAAAAATTAGGATTGGATCACTCATTTCCAACTACTCAAATTGAGCATTATGATAATTTAGCAAGATTATTTGATTGTTTAAAAAGAATAAATACCATTATATTGGATCTTAACAAAGATGTTTGGCAATACATTTCACTAGATTACTTCAGTCAAAAAATTAATAAAAATGAAGTTGGGTCTTCAGCGATGCCTCATAAAGTCAATCCAATTGATTTTGAAAATTCTGAGGGAAATTTAAGTTATGCTAACTCCATTTTTGAATTTTTATCATCCAAATTACCTATTTCTAGACTTCAAAGAGATTTAACTGACAGTACAGTATTAAGAAATATTGGTGTTCCATTTAGTCACACAATCATCGGTTTTAACTCAACATTGAAAGGATTAAAAAAACTCTTAGTTAATAAAAATAAAATAGAAAATGATTTGAAAGATAACTGGATTGTTATCTCTGAAGCAATACAAACTATTTTAAGAAGAGAAGGAATAGAAAAACCTTATGAACTATTAAAAGATTTGACAAGAAATAACGAAGTTATAAATGAAGAAACATTTACAATTTTTATTAATAATTTAAAAGTCGATCAAAAAATTAAAGAAGAGCTTTTAAATATTAGTCCATTTAATTATACTGGAATCTAATTTGAAAAAGAATCACTTAATCATTGGCTTAATTGTTTTTGCAATTTTAACAAGACTTATTCCTCATCCCCCTAATTTTGCGCCAGTAACAGCAATCGCTCTTTTTTCAGCAATTAATTTCAATAATAATTTTTTAAAATTTTTTATTCCACTTATAAGTCTAATAATTTTTGACATAATCATTGGATTTTCGATAATTAACATCTTTGTTTACTTAAGTTTTATTGTAATTGTATTAGTTGGAAATCACTTTAAAAAAATTAAGTTGAAATCAATTTTAATTTCAAGTGTTGTTTTTTTCATAATCTCAAATTTTGGAGTTTGGTTGATTGGCTATCCAAAAACAGTTAATGGAATTATTATGTGCTATACAGCAGCGATACCATTTTTTATCAACACAATACTAGGTGACTTATTTTACAGTTTCTTACTCAAGTACACTTTCAATATCAGTCTTAAATTAAATATTATCAAAACTAATCATCAAGCCTAGGTTTATCAATTAATTGCTTTTCATAATCAATACTAAAATCACCCTCAGAAATCTTAAGAATATCTTTGTCTATTTTCTTAAATTCATCAGAAGATTTATTGTAATGATTAACAACTGTGCCAAGTGTATTACCCATTTTTTCATGATATAATTGATAGGTTTTTAGATGAGTAGATAGATTTGATACATTTTTGATCACTGCTTCAATTGATTTCTCAAATTTTAAATTATTTAAAGCTTTCATTGTTATTTGTAACATAGGAAACAAGCTCATTGGTGACACGATCATGACTTTTTTCTGATAAGCATATGAAACAAGTTCTTTAGATCTTATTTTAAGGCTGCCTACCCTACTATTTAATAAATCTTGATATAATCCATCTGCTGGTATAAACATAAATGCATAATCTAAAGTTTTTTCTTGAGGTTTTATGTATTTAGAAGTTTCATCAATTCTAGATTTAATATCTTCTTTAAACTTTTTCTCTAAAATTTGAATTTCACTCTCATCGTTACTTTCAATCATTTTATTATAATTATCTAACGAAAATTTAGCATCTATGGGAATAATATTTTCATTTACCTTAACTATAGCATCAACCATACTCCCATCACTGAATGAATATTGCATTTGAAAAATATCAGGTGGAAGAACATTAGACAAAAGATTTTCTAATTGAATTTCACCGAAAATACCCCTACTCTTTTGATTCCCTAAAATCTTTTCTAGGGTTTTCATTTGATTTGCAAAACTTAGTACTTTCTCATTGGTCCCCTTTATCTTTTCTAATTCTGTTGTCACATCTTTAATGATTTTATTTGAATCAGTAAATTGTTTTTGCATCTGTGTTTTTGAACTAACTTGAAAATCTGAAATTTCTTTATTTATTAATTTAAGCTTAGACTCTATTTCAAGTCTACTTTTTTCAGAATTTTCATTGATTTCTTTTCGAATATCTTGAACTTGACCAGTAAGGTTATTAGAAATTTGAAGTATTAGGTCAGATGATTTATCATTATTTTTTTTAAAAAAAAGATATATTACAAGCGCGATGTTTGAAATAAGTAATATTGTAAGTATCGTTAGTTCCAAAACTACTTTGTTAGGTACATTTTCCTTCTTGAATATATTTCATAGAAATCATCATCTTTTAAATCATCAATAAACAATATACTTTCTCCGGTACTTTTCATTTCTGGGCCTAAACTCTTATCAACATTTGGAAATTTACTAAATGAAAAAACAGGTTGTTTAATAGCAAAACCTTCTAACTGAGGATTGAATTTAAAATCACTCAGTTTGTTTTTCCTAAGCATAACTTTAGTAGCAAAATTCACATATGGTTGCTTGTAAGCTTTTGAAATAAAAGGAACTGTTCTTGAGGCTCTTGGATTAGCTTCAATAATGAAGACTGTATCATCTTTAATAGCAAATTGAATATTGATTAATCCAACAGTGTTAAGTTCTAAAGCTATTTTTTTGGTATGGTCTTTTATCTGTTGTAACACATAATCACCTAAATTGAATGGAGGAAGAGTTGCATTAGAATCGCCTGAATGAATTCCACATGGCTCAATATGTTCCATAATTCCAATGATTTGAACATTTTCTCCATCACAAATTGCGTCCGCTTCAGCTTCAATAGCTCCATCTAAGTAATGATCAAGAAGCAACTTATTATTTGGGATTTTCTGAAGTAAATCAACAACATGAGCTTCAAGATCTTCTTTATTTATAACAATTTTCATTCCTTGACCGCCTAAAACATAAGATGGTCTTACGAGGATTGGAAAATTTAATTCATCGGACAACTTTAAAGCCTCGTCGGCAGTTGTAGCAACTCCAAATTCTGGATAAGGAATATTATTTTTTTTCAAAAGTTCAGAAAATGAACCTCTGTCTTCAGCTAAATCTAAGGCTTTGTATGATGTGCCTAGAATTTTAACACCATAACGATCTAATTTTTCAGCCAACTTCAGAGCTGTTTGACCGCCTAACTGAACTATAACTCCAATTGGTTTTTCATGTTGAATAATATCATAAATGTGTTCCCAGAAAATAGGTTCAAAATAAAGTTTATCTGCAACATCAAAATCTGTAGATACTGTTTCTGGATTACAATTTATCATTATAGTTTCATAACCACACTCAGATGCCGCCAACACGCCATGTACACAACAATAATCAAATTCAATACCTTGACCAATTCTATTAGGACCAGATCCTAAAACAATCACTTTTTCTCTATCTGATGACTCGCTTTCATTTTCTGTGTAAGTCTTACCATCTTTTGTAGTTATTTCTTGTTCAAAAGTGGAATAGTAATAAGGTGTTACAGCTTTAAACTCAGCTGCACACGTATCAACCAATTTATAAACCCTGTTGATGTTTAACTCTTTTCTTTTTTTATGAACTTGACTTTCTAAACATTTTAGCATGTGAGCTATTTGCCTATCTGCAAAACCTTTTTGTTTAGCTTCTAATAACAAATCTTTGGTAATATTTTCTATGTTGTAGTTTTCGATTTCGTTTTCAAGCAAAGAAAGTTCTTCATACTGTCTTAAAAACCACATATCAATTTTTGTTATCTCATGAATTCTCTCTAATGATATACCAAGCTTAATTGCATCATAAATAACAAAAACTCTATCCCAACTTGCGAATTTGAGTTTATCAATTACTGTATGATAATCTGTGTATCCCTTTCCATCTGCACCTAAACCATTTCTTTTAATTTCTAGAGATTGAGTTGCTTTATGTAATGCTTCTTGAAATGATCTTCCAATAGCCATAACTTCACCCACAGCCTTCATTTGAAGTCCTAATGTTCTCTCCGATCCCTCAAACTTATCAAAGTTCCATCTTGGTATCTTTACTATAACATAATCAAGTGTAGGCTCAAATAACGCAGAAGTAGATTTTGTAATCTGATTTCCAAGCTCGTCTAGGGAATAACCTATAGCTAGCTTGCTAGCTATCTTAGCAATTGGATAACCAGTTGCCTTAGAAGCTAATGCAGAAGATCTCGAAACTCTTGGATTTATTTCTATTGCAATAATGTCTTCATTCTCATCAGGACTGACCGCAAATTGCACATTACAGCCACCTGCAAAATCTCCAATACTTCGCATCATTTTAATTGCCATATCTCTCATCTTCTGATATGTTGTATCAGAAAGTGTCATAGCAGGAGCAACAGTGATAGAATCGCCTGTATGGATACCCATTGGATCCATATTTTCAATAGTACATATAATTACAACATTATCATTCTTATCTCTAAGTAGCTCTAATTCATATTCTTTCCATCCTAACAAGGCCTTATCAATCATGACCTCATGTATTGGTGATGCTTCTAGTCCTCTTTTTAATAAAGTGTCATATTTTTCTTTTTCATAAACAATAGACGCGCCAGTTCCACCAAGTGTAAAAGAGGGTCTTACACAGAGTGGGAATCCAAATTCTTGAGCAATCTCCTTACCTTTCAGAAAAGATGATGCAGTTTCTGAGGGTGCATAGGGAATATCTATTTTGTCAAGTAACAATCTAAATTTCTCTCTGTCCTCAGTGATCTGGATTGCATCAATATCTACACCTATAATTTCAACATCAAAATCATCCCATATTCCTTTTTCATCAGCTTCTATACATAAATTCAAAGCTGTTTGCCCTCCCGTTGTTGGTAAAACAGCATCAATTTTATGTTTAGAAAGAATTGTTTTTATTGATTTAGTTGTTAATGGTAGTAAATAAATATGATCAGCCATCACAGGATCTGTCATAATAGTTGCTGGATTAGAGTTAATTAGAATAGTTTCGATTCCATCTTCTTTTAATGATCGAAGTGCTTGAGATCCAGAATAATCAAACTCACATGCTTGTCCGATAATAATAGGTCCTGATCCTATTATAAGTATACTGTTAAGGTCTTTTCTTAATGGCATTTTTTACTTTTTTAATATATCAAAAAAAAAGGTGCTACTGAATACAGTAACACCTTTTTTTATAATTTTTTATTAACTTATTTCTTGTGTCTTGGCTCACAGGAAACAGTTAATTTTTTTCTACCTTTTGAACGTCTAGAAGCTAAAACTTTTCTACCTTCAGCCGTAGACATCCTTTCTCTAAATCCATGTTTATTTTTTCTTTTTCTATTTGAAGGCTGAAATGTTCTTTTCATCTCTGAGCTTTTTTTTAAATTCGGCCAAATATACAATAATTTCAAATTATAAAAAGTTAAACCAAATAAAAATTCTTTTACTAATTTCGTGTCAAAATAACCGATTAAATGTTCAACAAAATTTTTAAATTGATTTTATCCACTATTAGTATTTCATATGCGATATATCAAATCACGCTAGATAATATAGGTAATGGCATAGCTCTCATCTTTCTAGGCTTAATTTTTATTTTACTTTATTTTAAAAATGAAATCTTGATTATTGCTTTTTTAAAAATGAGAAATCAAAATTTTGAGGCTACTGAATCATGGTTACTTAAAATAAAAAATCCAGAATCATCTTTGGTAAAAAAACAAGTTGGTTACTATAACTATTTATTAGGCATAATTAACTCTCAAAGAAACTTAACTCAAGCAGAAAAATTTTTCAGAAAAGCCATTTCATATGGATTGAATATGAATCAAGATTTAGCCATGGCTAAATTGAGCTTAGCAGGTATAATGATGCA
>SGZB01000021.1 GCA_004321735.1 Flavobacteriales bacterium
CAAGCATCAAAACTGTTGAAAATAAAGGAGCAGTACCTCCGGGGATATAAAAGCCAACATTTGAAATTGGACGTTTTTCTTGCCAACAATTAATACCTTCTGAAATTTCAATATTATCATTTTTGGTCAATTGAGATAAATGAAACTTATATATATTATCAAAAGCAAGGTCAATTGAAGATTTTAATTCTTTTGAGATTAATTTTTCAGAAACATCAACTTCATCTATCTCAACTTTGATATTTTTTAGCTCAACTTTATCAAATTTCTTAGTTAATTTTCTTAAAGATACATCACCATTTTCTTTAACACTTTTAAATACGTCAATAACTGTTTCATAAATTAAACTATTATCAACATACGGTCTTGTTATTAAAGATTTCCAATTAGATTTTCTAGGGTTATTGTATTGATTCATTATCTAACCATTTTTTCTATTGGACAAACCAGAATATCTTCAGCGCCAGCTTCTTTAATTGAATCAATAGACTCCCAAAATTTATCATCATCAATTACTGTATGAAGAGATGACCATCCTTCTATTTCAAGAGGAAGAACAGTAGGACTCTTAAGAACCGGAAGAAGATTTGAAACAGCTTTAATTTTATCATTAGGAACATTCATTAAGATATATTTAGATCGTTTTGCTCTTAAAACTGAATTGATTCTAAAAACAAGCTTTTCTAATAAAATATCTTTCTCTTTATCAAAGGATCTAGAATTACATAAAACAGCTTGAGATTTAAAAATTGTGAAAACTTCTTTTAAATTATTTTTAAACAATGTGTTTCCAGTTGATACTATATCACAAACAGCATTAGACAAGCCAATGTTTGGGGCAATTTCTACTGATCCATTAATTTTATGTATTTCACAATTTAGTTTGTTTTTAACTAAAAAATCAGAAAGAGTTTTTGGATATGAGGTTGCAATTTTGAGATTATTTAAATCATTAATATTGTTAAAATCCATTTTTTCAGGAATTGCAATAGAAACTCTACATTTAGAAAAGTTAAGTTCCATAATTTCAAAAATTTCCAATTCACTTTCTTTAATTAAATTTTGACCAATTATTGCTAAATCTACAACACCATCTGATAAGTATCTAGGAATATCACTATTTCTTAAAAAATAAATATTTAATGGAAAATTCTCACACTCTACCATCAATTGATCCTTAAAATTTTCAAATTTTATTCCTGATTTATCTAATAAGGAAATGGATTCTTTATTTAACCTTCCTGATTTTTGAATTGCTAAGTTTAATCTCTTCATTATTTATAAAAAAAAAGCCCGTTTAATTTCTCAAACGGGCTTGTTAGTATATATATACACGTATCACATATCTCGTCTGAGGTTCAGATTAAGTAAATGATGATGACGATGTAATTTATTTAACATTTGTACAAATATCTATTATTTTTTTCTATTTACAATACTATTTAACTAATTATTGATTTCCTAAAATAATAGGTAATCCATCCTCACCTGAACCAATAATAACTGTTTTAGTATTTGGAGATTGTGAAAGTTTTAATGTTGCTTCAATTCCTTTATCTCTTAAAATATTTGCAGTTAATGAGCTGTTTAAGATTCTATTCGCATTTGCTTTACCTTGAGCGTCAATTCTTAGTTTTTCAGCTTCTTGTCTTGCTTTTTCGAGTCTAAACACATATTCTAAAGATTCTTGTTCTTGAGTTAATTTTCTTTCAATAGCAGCCTTAATGTTTGGAGGAAGAGTTACATCTCTTACCAATACAGAGTTTATTTGTACATGTTGTGATTCAACATCTTCAACTAATTGTTCAAAAATTTCATTTTGAATAGCATCTCTTTTGGTTGAATATAATTGTTCAGGTGTGTATTGACCGACAACACTTCTCGCAACAGCTCTTAGAGATGGTATTATCACAACATTTAGGTAATTTGATCCCTTTGTTTGGTGTAATAAACCTAACTCAGCGATTTTAGGCTGGTACAGTACTGAAATATCCAGTGATATATCTAGACCATTTGAGGACAAAACTTGCATTTTACTCTCAAAAACCTCTTGTTGTTTTACATTATATACATATACTGTATTCCACGGCATAACTATATTTAAACCCTCACCTAGAGGTGGTTCATCAGTTACAACACCATTTCCAAAAGTTTTAAATAGCACACCTGCTTCGCCGTAGCCAATATTAACAAATGATTTGGCAACCAAGATGAATAGAATTAGACCACCAACTAAAACAGGTAATCCAAGCTTTTGTAATTTTTCCATATTAATTTTAATTTATTTAAGTTAAAAGTCCGCCATCAACATTGATAACTTGACCTGTTATATAATGTGACAAATCAGATGCCAAAAATAAACATAAGTTTGCTACATCTTTACTTTCACCTGGTCTTTTAAGAGGAATATTATCATTCCATGACTGAATAACCTCTTCAGACAGTTTGTCAGTCATTTCAGTTTTAATAAATCCTGGAGCAATAACATTACATCTAATATTTCTTGAACCAAGTTCAAGAGCGATTGATTTTGAAAAACCAATAATGGCAGATTTAGAAGCAGCATAATTCGATTGACCAGCATTACCCTTAACGCCAACCACAGAACTCATATTAATAATACTGCCTTTTCTGTTTTTTAAAAAAGTTCTTTGACATGCTTTTGTCATATTGAAGACTGACTTCATATTGACCTCCATCACTCTGTCATAATCTTCTTCAGACATTCTCATTAAAAGGTTATCTTTTGTTATTCCAGCATTATTAATTAAAGTATCAATATTTCCAAAATCATTTATAACATTATCGATTAATTTTTCGCAATCAGAAAAAATTGAAGCATCACTTTTGTATGAGATGCATTTAGTTTCGTTCGAATTAAGTTTTTCAGATAATTCTAGTGCTGGACCAGACGATGATGCATATGTAAATGCAACATTAGCACCATTTTCAGTTAGCACTTTTACAATTCCTTTACCGATACCTCTACTACCACCTGTAATTAAAACAGTTTTTCCCTCAAGTAATTTCATAAAATTTATTTAAGAATTTTTTTAACTTCCAATCCAATATTAGCTGGTGAATCAACAACATTAACACCAGATTTTCTTAAAATATCTTTTTTTGCTTCTGCAGTGTCATCTTTTCCACCTACTATCGCTCCTGCATGACCCATGGTTCTTCCTTTTGGTGCAGTTTCCCCAGCAATAAATCCAACAACCGGCTTTTGAATATTAGAATTCTTTATCCAATCAGCAGCATCAGCTTCTAATTGTCCTCCTATTTCTCCAATCATGACAACACAATCAGTTTCGGGGTCATTGAAGAAATATTGGACTGCTTCTTTTACTGTAGTACCAATTATTGGATCACCTCCAATTCCAATAGCAGTTGAAATTCCATAACCAGCTTTAGAAATTTGATCAGCAGCTTCGTAAGTTAAAGTTCCAGATTTTGAAACTAGACCTACTCTCCCCTTTTTAAAAACAAATCCTGGCATAATACCAACTTTTGCTTCATTAGGTGTTATAATTCCGGGGCAATTAGGACCGATAAGAGTACAGTTTTTATTTTTTATGTAGGAATAGACTCTTGACATGTCAGAAACAGGTATTCCTTCAGTAATAGCTACAATAACTTCAATTCCAGCATCTGCAGCTTCAAGAATTGCATCAGCAGCAAAACCTGCAGGTACAAAAATTATTGAAGTATTTGCACCTGTTTCTTCTACTGCGTCTTTAACAGTATTAAAAACAGGTTTTTCTAAATGGGTTTTACCACCTTTTCCAGGTGTAACACCGCCTACAACATTAGTTCCGTAATCAATCATTTGTTCTGAATGAAATGTACCCTCAGAGCCAGTAAAACCCTGTACAATGATCTTTGAATTTTTATTAACAAGTATACTCATATATTATTCTTTGATTCTTTCAACATATGCTCCTTTTTCTGTATCAACTTTTATTTTATCACCTTCATTAATAAATAATGGAACATTGACTTTTACACCTGTTTCTAAAACAGCAGATTTAGTTGCGTTAGTTGCTGTGTTACCTTTAACACCAGGTTCAGATGAAGTAACTTCTAATATAACACTTTGAGGGATTTCTACTGACAGAATATTAGAATCTTCAGTATTTATGATGATGGTAACTACAGTTCCTTCTTTTAAAAATTCTGAACCTTCAATTTGCTCTATTTGAACTTCAATTTGATTATAATCATCAGTGTTCATAAAGTGGAATGTAGAACCATCATTATACAAATATTGATACTTTCTATTTTCAACTCTAATATCATCAATTTTGTGACCAGCTGGAAACGTGTTATCAATAACTTTTCCAGAGGTTACGCTTTTTAATTTTGTTCTGACAAAGGCTGGCCCTTTACCAGGTTTTACATGCAAAAATTCAATGATTTTATATATATCATTGGAATATTTAATACATAATCCTTTTTTAATATCTGATGTTGAAATCATAATTAATTTGTAAAATATCCTTTCATAATTCCTCTTTTAGAATTTTGGATAAATGATAAAATTTCGTCTCTTTCTTTAGTTGCCTCAACTTCGGCCTCAATATATCTCATAGCTTGAGTGTTATTAAACTTCATTTGAAATAATATTCTATATATGTTTTGAATAGACTTAATAGTATCAGCTTCAAATCCCCTTCTTCTTAACCCAACAGAATTTATACCAACATAAGATAGTGGTTCTCGAGCAGCTTTTACATATGGTGGAATATCTTTTCTAACAAGTGATCCACCTGCTACAAATGAATGTCTTCCAATGTGACAGAACTGATGAACAGCAACCATTCCAGCTAAAGTTACATGAGTACCTACGGTAACATGACCCGCCAAAGTTGAGTTATTTGAAAAAATACTATAATCACCTACCTGACAATCATGTGCTATATGAGAATATGCCATTATTAAACAATTTTTTCCAATTACAGTTTTATTTCTGTCCGATGTTCCTCTATTTATAGTAACACATTCTCTTATTACAGTGTTATCACCGATTTCAGCAGTTGTTTCTTCGCCATTAAACTTTAAATCTTGTGGAACTCCAGATATTACTGCTCCAGGAAATATTGAACAATTTTTTCCAATTCTTGCACCTTCTAAAATAGTTACGTTGGATCCAATCCATGTACCTTCTCCAATTTTAACATTATTATCAATTGTAGAAAATGGTTCTAGAACAACAGTTTTAGCAACTTTAGCACCTGGATGAACGTATGATAATGGTTGATTCATTTTAATTTTTCTTTATTATTGCAGCTTTCATCTCAGCTTCAGTTGTTAATTCTCCATTTACGTAAGCTCTAGCCATCATATGACTTATACCTCGTCTAATTGGTGAAATAAGTTCTAATTTAAAAATTAAAACATCACCAGGAACAACAGTTCTCTTAAATTTTGCATTTTCTATCCTAGCAAAAAAAGTTAAATAATTTTCTGGATCAGGAAATGAATTAAGTACTAAAACACCACCAACTTGAGCCATTGCTTCTATTTGTAAAACTCCTGGCATTACTGGTCTCCCAGGAAAATGACCAGCAAAATATGGTTCGTCAGGTGAAACAAATTTTAAACCTATAATTTCAGTTTCACTAATCTCTAGTATCTTATCTACATATAAGAAAGGTGGTCGATGCGGTAAAATATTCATAATATCCTGAGAATCCATAATAGCTTCTTTTGAATATTTGATTTTTTTCTTCTCAAATTCAGATTCTCTATTAATTATTTCACTAATCATTTTAGCAAACATTGTATTTGTTTTGTGTCCAGGTTTTTTTGCTATAATTTTTCCTCTTATTCTTTTGCCTATTAATGCTAAATCCCCAATTACATCTAAAAGTTTATGACGTGCAGCTTCATTTGGATAATGTAGATTGAGATTGTCTAGTATCCCATTAGATTTCACAGAGACTTTATCTTTATTAAATGCCTTCTTCAATTTAACCATAGTATCATCAGATATTTTTTTATCAACATAAACAATAGCATTATTTAAATCTCCACCTTTAATTAAATTTTTTTCAAGAAGCATTTCTATTTCATGTAAAAAACTAAAAGTCCTAGCGTTAGAGAAATTGTCTTTAAATTCTGATAAATCAGACAATGTAGCATTTTGTGTTCCTAAAACTTTTGTTTCATAATCAACCATAGTTGTGACCTCATAATTGTCAGATGGAATGACAGTAATTTCACTACCAGTTTCATCATCCTTATATGTTAGAACATTCTTGACAATATATTCAGATCTGTTCTGACTCAACTCTTTTATTCCTGATTTTTCTAAAGCTTCAACAAAAAATTTTGATGATCCATCCATAATCGGCGGTTCTTCACTGTCAATATGGATTAGTACATTATCAATTTCTAACCCCACTAATGCTGCTAAAACATGTTCAACAGTCTTTAATTTAACACCATCCTTTTCAAGGGTAGTTCCACGTTGAGTGTCAATAACATATTTAGAAAGAGCTTCTATTTCAGGTTGTTCAGGAAGGTCAATTCTTTTGAACAAGTATCCGGTATTTTCAACAGCTGGATTAAAAGTTAAAGTGACTTCATTTCCGGTATGAATTCCTACACCCTGTAGTGAAATACTTTTATTAATTGTAGTTTGCTTAGTTGACATCTTTTTTCTTCATTAAATTATAAATGAATCCCATGACCTTTGGTAAATTTTTAAAATGCACAAATGACTTATTGTAATCCATATAATTTATAGCAGGATAACCCATTATAACAGAACCTGATTTAATATTCTTTAAAACACCTGACTTTGCTTGCATCTGGACATTGTCACCGATCTTTAGATGGCCAGCAATTCCTGCCTGCCCACCAATCAAACAGTTATTACCTATCACGGTTGAACCTGCTACTCCTACCTGTGAAGCTAGGCATGTGTTAGAACCAATAACAACATTGTGAGCTATTTGAACTAAGTTATCAAGTTTAGCTCCTCTTTTTATCAAGGTTGATCCGAGGGTAGCTCTATCAATAGAACAGTTTGATCCAATTTCAACATCGTTTTCGATAACCACATTGCCATTATGGATTACTTTAGTTGTGTTACCGTTAGAGTCAAAATTAAATCCAAAACCATCAGAACCTATTACACTACCAGAGTGAATGATACAATTATCTCCAATAACTGAATCATTATAAATTTTTACGCCAGGGTAAATAATTGAATTATTACCAATTACTACATTTCTTCCTAAATATACTTGAGAATGAATTTTTACATTTTCTCCTAGTATAACATTCTCTTCAGCAATAGAAAATTTATCAAAAAATAAATTATTTCCATATTTAACTGATGTGTGTAATGATGATTTTTTATCAATACCAACTTTATTTGTATTGGAATTATTAAAATGGCTAAGAAGTTTCGAAAAGGCAGAGTTAGGATCCTTAACCCTAATTAATGTGGGCTTTATCTTTTCTTTGAGAACTAAATCTTCATTAACAATTACAATACCTGCATCAGAAGAATAGATATATTCAGTATATTTTGGATTTCCTAAAAAGGTTAACGATTCTGAATCACCACTTTCAATCTTAGAAAGTTTAGTAATTTTAGATTCACCATCACCATCAACAACACCACCAACTAAATCTGCGATTTCATGAGCTTTTAAAATCATCAGGGCAAAAGTATAAAAATTAATTTATTTTTTATGAGGAAAACCTTTCCTTTGCAATTGAAATGAAATCTGAAAAATTAAATTACGACATCAATAATCTTGACTTAGCTGCTGAATTCATTTTAAATAATTCAGTTTATGATATGATTCTTTTTAAAGCTGAATTAGGGGTTGGAAAAACAACACTAATAAAAGAAATTTGTAAAAAAATAGGAACTATTGATAATGTAGTTAGTCCAACATTTCCTATTCTTAATCTTTATAAAAGTAAAAATAATTTAATATACCACATGGATCTTTACAGAGTAGAGAATTTAAAAGACCTGAATGAGTTGGGTTTTTTTGACATAATTGAACAAAAAAATTGGATTTTTATTGAATGGCCAAATAACTTTGAGAAGGTTTTTAATAAAAATCATACTTTAATTGAAATTAAATTAGAAAATGATAATTCTAGAACAATAACTTTAACTCAAAATGAAATTATATAAAAGAATAATATATTATTTTTTTGGAGTATTACTAGGTTCAGTTATAGTTTATTTTATTACCTCTCAAAAAAAAACTATATTTAACTATTTACCTCAAGAAAGAGTACTTGGAGATTTTAAAAAAAAGGAAATTGTTTTTGACTCGACCTTTAATCAAAATTTAAAAAATAATTTTTTTGACAATGAGCTTGTGGTTATATTTTCCAAAAGCATTATTGGAAAAGATTCATGTAATACTTACCATGTTGAAATTGAAAATTCTGGCTATTTTAATGCAAAAAATTGTATTAAAAAAGTGTATTTAACTGGCTTTACTTCTTCGAAATAGTTCGGTTTTTATTAAATCTAATTCCCTATTTGATTGACCTTCAACAGATGAATTTTCTTGAGCTCTACGAATCAGATACGGCATTAAATTTTCGACTGGACCAAACGGTAATATTTTTGCAACATTAAATCCTTTACTTGCCAAATTAAAAGAAATATTGTCTCCCATTCCATATAGTTGACCAAACCAGACCTTTTCATCATCTTCCTTTATTCCATGTTTTTTCATAAGTTCTACAGTTTTAATAGTAGAAAACTCGTTATGGCTAGCAATAAAAAAATCAACAGAATTAATATTATTAAACATTAAATCAATAGCACTATTAAAGTTTTTATCAGTTTCATTTTTATTGGAGCAAATTGGTGAATTGTAACCATTTTTCAATGCATCAATTCTTTCCTTTTCCATATATGCACCTCTGACTAGTTTAAATCCAAATTTAAAAGAATTATCATGATCTTTTAAAAGGTTTTTCATATGAGGAATTCTATCCCACCTATATAATTGAATCGTGTTGTATACAATAGTTGATTTTCTATTGTATTTTTTCATCATTTTGTAAACTAAATTGTCAATGGCCTCTTGAACCTCAAACTCCTCAGCATCTATTAATAAACGAACTTTTTTTGAATGAGCATAATTACAAATCATGTTAAATCTATCTATTACTCTATTCCATTCGAGTTCTTCTTCTTTGGAAAGTTTTATTTTAGCATTAACTAATTTAAATAAACTGTAACGTCCTAAACTAGTAGGTTTAAATACTGCAAAAGGAATTGATTCGTTCGAAAATGATAAATCAACAATTTCCATTTTCTTTTTACATGCTTTATCAAAATCTTGCTCAGTTTTGAGAGCTTCTACTGAATAATCTAAAATTGAATTTACATTCATTTTTTTCATACCCTGGATAGTCACTTCACACTCATTTATATCAACTCCTCCACAAAAATGTTTGTAAAGTGTTTTTTTTAAAATCCATTTTACAGGTAATTTATACTTTAGTGAAAAAAGTGTTAAAGTAGTTAGAAAATTGACTAGATATTTTTTTGTTATAACGTTGAAAAGCAATTTAGCATTGTATAGACTATAATTATCTTTGAGTTTAAAAGCAGTTTCAGTATTCTCAAACATCGATCTACTCATATTTTCTAATATATGTTGTTTTTTTAAAATATCTTTATAATAAATTAAGATTAACAAAATTGAAGCCAATTATTTCATCATCCTACAGTATTATCTTTAATCAAGATGGTTACAATGAATTAAATTTAATTGTAAATAAAAATAATTATTCTAAAGTTTTTTTACTGGTAGATGAAAACACAGAAAAACATTGTTTACCCTACCTATACAAAAAAGTTGATTTTTCTTTTCAAATAATTAAAATTAAATCAGGTGAACATTACAAAAACTTAGATACTTGTAATGAGGTTTGGGAATTTTTAAATAATAATGCAGACAGAAAAAGTTTATTGATTAATCTGGGAGGAGGTGTTATAACCGATATGGGCGGATTTATTGCAAGCACATTTAAAAGAGGAATAGATTTTATAAATATACCTACAACCTTATTATCAATTGTAGATGCATCTGTTGGTAGTAAAACTGGAATAAACTTTAATTCCTTAAAAAATCAAATTGGAATCTTTTCAGATCCAATTTTAATTATCATTGATACTGTATATCTTAAAACACTCGATGAAAGAAATATCAAAAGTGGGTATGGTGAGATATTTAAACACTCTCTAATTTCAGGAAATTTATTTGAAGAATTAATTAATAATTCCAAAGTATTATACAGTGATAAAATTATCTATAATTCAATTAATGTTAAAAATAATATTGTACTAAGGGATAGAAAAGAAGAAAACATTAGAAAGCATCTTAATTTTGGTCATACAATAGGTCATGCAATTGAAAGTATAAAGCTCAATTCAGACAGTAAAGTTTTTCATGGTGAAGCAGTAATAGCAGGTATAATCATTGAACTATATTTATCTCACAAAGCTCTAAACTTTCCAATTGATATTGTCAGAAAAATAAAGGAACATCTTGAAAATATTTTTGATAAAATTTATATTTCATCAAACGAAATCAAACACCTTTTTAACCTATTACAATTTGACAAAAAAAACTTCTCAAATAAAGTAAATTTCGTTTTACTTAAAGATATTGGCAATTGTGAAGTTGATATTAATGTTAAAAACGAAATTATAAGAGAAGCAATCGATTTTTACAATTCTTAAGCTGAATTTCTGCTAGCATTAATATTTCCAAACAAAGATCTCATTACCATTTTTTCATAAACATATATCTTTTTACCATTGTTTTTAACAGTATTTAATTCTTTAATATTCTGTAAAGCGAACTGTTGTATTGTAATCAATGGAAGAACTATATTCTCTCTGGTTTGAATTGATAATTTATTTGCAGGTTCATTTTGCATTAATTCAGTAAAACCAGATACTTTCAGAAGCATTTTTTTCGTTAATAAATATTCATCGTGAATTATATCCCAAAAAGCTCCGAATTCAGGATCATGTTTCATATATGATGTTAATTGAAAGAATGATTTTGTTAGACTCATCATGCTGTTTGAAACTAAAGCTCTAAAAAAAGGAACTTCTTTATACAATTTTTTTACCTCATTTAATCTTTTGTTCTCATGGTAATAATTTATTGCAGTGCCTAATCCAAAAAATCCGGGAACATTTTGTTTTAATTGGCTCCAACTACCAACAAAAGGAATAGCTCTTAAACTTTCAAAACTAAATTCATCATCATTTGATCTTTTTGATGGTCTACTGCCAATGTTTGTTTTTGCATAGTACTTCACAGTACTCATATGTTCCAGATAAGGAACAAATTTTGGATGCGACTTAAAGTCAGAGTATGATTTATAGCTGATTTCTGATAATTTATTAAGTGTTCTTCTGTGTGAGGTAGTAAAAATTTCTTTATCAGAAATTATTTTATTTTTTACACCTGAACTTATCAGTTGCTCTAGGTTGTATTGGGAAGAGTCAATAGTGCCAAAATTTGAACTAATAGTTTGCCCTTGAACTGTTAATTGTATTTGTTCAGATTCAACCAGATTTCCAAGAGCACTGTAAAATTGATGAGTATTTCCTCCGCCACGAGCCGGTGGACCTCCCCTACCATCAAAAAATATTACTTTTATGCCATATTTCCTAGATATCTTGGTGAGTGACTCCTTAGCTTTTAAAATACTCCAATTTGCAGTTAAATAGCCACCATCTTTAGTTCCGTCAGAAAAACCTAGCATTATCGTTTGAACATTTCCTCTCATTTCTAAATGATTTCTGTATTTTTTGTTGTTGTATACAGTTTCCATGACATATTTACAAACATTCAAATCATCGATAGTTTCAAATAACGGTACAATATCAACAGTTAAATCGTTCCAACCACACAATTTAAACATAGAGAAAACTTCTAAAATATTGATTGCAGATTGGTTGTTACTAATAATATATCTGTGACATGCTTTCTCTCCATTACTGTTTTGAATTATCTTCATGGCAATTATTGATTCAATTGTATTTTTAACAATCGTATCATTAAAATCATCTCCACTAAGTTCAATGTTTTGTGTCTTATCTAAAACCTTAATTTTTTGAGATTCTTTTAGGGTAGCATAATCTTTCGGAAATTTATTTTTTAAGGCCTTTTTAAAAATTTCGTAGAAAACTTTACTGTGTATTCTTGAATCTTGTCTGATATCAAGAGTAGCAAAATGATAACCAAAGATTTTAATTTTATCTAAAAAATTATCTAATTTGTCCAGAAATAAAGAATTGTGTTTTTCAATAATTTCATTTCTAATTAGTTCAAGCTTTTTAACAAGGTTTTCTAAGCTAATTCTAGGCCTTTTATGAGTTTCAAAAATACTTCTGTAAAGATCATCTTCAATTTTTATGATAACATCTTCTATACCCTTAAAAGTTAATCTTCTTCTTAAATCTCTGATATCTCTATAGTAGTTCTTGATGATGTCACTTCTTAATTTTTGTGATGTTTTAAGTGTTATATCAGTTGTAACAAAAGGATTTCCATCTCTGTCTCCACCAGGCCAAAAACCAAGTGAAACTAAATCATAATATTCAAAATCATTATCAAATATGTTTGATTTGATGTATTTAAAAATGTTACTGATAGATGAATAAAAAACATTTTCAAGATACCATGATAAGCTAACTGCTTCATCGTATGGAGTTGGTTTTTTTGTTTTAAAAAACGGCGTTATACCCAATTGTGAAAGAAGGTTTTTAATTTTAGTAAAATCGTTACTCCTAACAGCAGATGATAAATCAGTTATTATACCAAGTACAGATCCAGGATAAAACTGAGTAGGATGAGCTGTAAGAACTGGTCTAATTTTAAATCTTTTTAGATATTTTTTTAATTCAACCTTTTTATTAGAAGATTCAACTGATTCTTTTAAATTTCTAAGTGTTCCAACACCATCCATATTATTTATTTCACTAAATGCAGCATCTTCAATGGCGTCAAATAATACTACTTGTCTTTCTACATATTGGATAAAATTAAATAGCAGAGAAATTTTATATTCTTCAGAAAAATCATTGCAGAACTTCTCAAAAAATTCATTAACAATTGACTTAGGATCTTTATTTTTTTTATAACCATTATTACATACATCATTAAATAAAGGCAATAACTGACCTATATCAGCGATATTTTCATATGGAAGAGTAGAAAATATACTATTATAAATATGAAATTTAGAGAGGACTTTCTCTTGAAATCTCTCCTTTTTAGTAAGTTTTTTCATAAATTATTTAATCTCGTTAAATATTTTATGCATTAACCTTTTCTTGTCATTGATACTTTCTTCAAGGGATATCATTGTCTCAGTTCTTGAAACACCATCAATATCATCTATCATAAATATAATTTCTTTAGCATGGTTAGTATCTCTAGACCTTACTTTACAAAAGATATTGAATCTTCCAGTTGTTATATGAGCTACAGTAACATATGGAATACTATTTAATTTATCTAATACGATATTTGTTAAATGTGTTTTTTCAAGGAAAATCCCAATATATGCAATAAAAGTGTATCCAAGTTTCTTGTAATCTAAAGCAAGTGATGAACCCTTAATAATTCCAGCATCTTCCATTTTTTTGACACGAACATGAACAGTGCCTGCAGAAATAAGAAGCTTTTTTGCTATGTCAGTAAAAGGAATTCTTGAATTATCGATTAAAAGATCAAGTATTTTATGATCAACATCATCTAGTTTAAATTTCATATTTAGTTATTGTTAAAGATTTTGCAAATATATTGAATAATTTTTACTCTTTTTCTAAAAACTAAGAATTTAATTTACTGTTTACTGAAAAATGATGAATATAATTCAAAAAAATATAATTGTAAATGTTTACAAATGTGATGACAATTTCTATAAAAAATTAATTAAATGATACAATTGTATACAATTTTATATTAATATACTGATTTTAAGTTATTTAATATTTAATATATAAAGTGATTATTTAAATTAAATGTATATAATTTGTTATAAATTATTTGTTTATCATGTAATATAATTTGTTAAATTTACAATTGTAAACATGGATGAATTTAAAGATAGATTATTAGAATTAATAAAGTCTAAGAACATTTCAGCTTCAGAATTGTCAAAAAAAATAAATGTTCAAAGATCAAATATTTCACACATTTTAAGTGGCAGAAATAAACCAAGTTTAGATTTTGTTTTAAAACTTTGTGATTATTACAATGATATTGACTTAGACTGGCTTTTGAAAGGTATTAGTTCCCCCAACACTATCATTCATAAAAAAAACATAAATAAGACGTCTTCAATAAATAAAATTGTTTTATTTTTCGAAGATGGTACTTTTGAAACGTTTTCTAGTAAATAGTTTATTTATTTATTTACTAGGCTGTAATCTTCCTGAAAGAAACTGTTCAAATTATAAAAATGGTGATTTTGAATTTTCCACAATAATCAATAACGAAGTTATAACCTCTAAATTTTCAAGAAGAGATTCAATCGAAATAGAATATTTTGAAAACAAAATTGATACATCCTTTGTTAGTTGGGTTTCTGATTGTGAATTTATATTAAGAAAGAAAAATCCAACATCATCTACAGATAAAAAAGCGGTTAATATGAAAATATTATCTACATCTCAAAATGGTTACGTATTTGAGTTTTCAATAGTTGGTGATAAAAAGAATATATTTCGAGGAAAAGCTATAAAACTTAACTAAAAATCAAAACTAGCTTGAGAACCTGAATCATCTAGGTTATTTTCCACATCTTGAACATTTTCCTGAACTACTTCAATCTCATTTAATTCTTTTTTTTCTGGTGTGTATGGGATTGACTCTAATATATTAATTTCTTTAACTTCTTTTCTTGACAACTGATTACCAATAGCTTTAATACCTTTCACGGCGATGAATTCATCTACATTGATATTTTCTTTTTCTGATGGTTTCTTTCCTTTAAAAACCAACTCAATGACAGGCTTCCAATCAGTACTAACCATTTCTACTTGAACATTCTTAGCTATTTCGACATATTTCTGATCACCTTTTAAAACACCAATTTCGAATCTTTTGATATAAAACATTTTTTTGGTTGAATTAAAATATACTACTGAAACAGGTTTAATTCTATCTAGCTTCTCTAGAATAATCATATCATCAGGAAAATGCATGTTTAAATCTGGATTTGAAATTTTTAAATTTCCAGATCTACTAACTACCAAGAGCTCATCATCAGGCTTAAATTCACCTAATAAATCACCTCTTCCATCAACATTTAACCTTGAAACTGTATCGTCAAACCATATTTTTCTTGGCTTCAAAGTTGATAAACCCTTCTCCTTAAATAATATCTTATTAACGGGGTATTTTGTAACTATATTCCCCTTGACAGATCTTCCTTTAATTGATAGGTCTCCAAAATCTAAGTCCCATTTAAGCTTTTTAATTAAACCTGATTGTCTTAAAATAATTGTTACTATCTCTGCCTCACCGTTTGGATTTGATGAAAAGTATAATACTTTAGTTTTATTGTGTTCAGAAGCTAAATTGTAAACTTTATCTCGTGTAACTCCGGTTACGCTAAATCTTTTAATGTAGGAAGTTCCTGTTTTGCCATCTTTATAAATCATGTTATAAACTGTTCTTGAATCTTTTTTTCTAAAAACAGCTGCATGGATAATATTCTTCTCTACAAACTTTTTTCTATCAACTTTAGTAACAATCAAGTTACCACTTTCTGTAAACACAATAATATCATCAATATCAGAACACTCCTCAATATATTCATCTTTTCTTAGCGATGTGCCTATAAATCCTTCATTTCTGTTAACATATAATTTTGTGTTTCTTACAACTACTTTCTTTACATCAACATCATCAAATATCTTAATCTCTGTTTTTCTCTCCTTTCCAGTTGCATATTTCTTTTTTAGATTTTTAAAATAATTAATAGTGAAGCTTGTCAAATTATTAAGATTATCCAATATTAATTCTAAGTCATTCTCAATTTGTTTTATCCTCTTATCGGCCTTATCAATATCATATTTAGAGATTCTTTTAATTTTGATTTCAGTTAATCTAACAATATCATCTTGAGTTATTTCTCTTTTCAAAAGGTTAACGAATGGTTTTAAACCATTATTAATCGCATCTAAAACTTCTTCCCAAGTTTCTTTTTCCTCAATTAAACGATAAATCCTGTTCTCAATAAAAATCTTTTCGAGTGTAGAATTATGCCATAACTGATCTAGCTCAGATTGTTTGACTTCTAACTCCTTTCTCAACAAATCTCTAGTTAAGTCAACTGATTTTTTTAAAATTTCTGAAACACCAATAAAAACAGGTTTATGATTTTCAATAACACATCCTAGGGGTGAAATTGATACCTCACAATTTGTAAATGCAAATAAAGCATCAATTGTTTTATCAGGGGATACACCATTTGGTAAATGAATTAAAATCTCAACATTATCTGATGTATTATCTTCAATTTTTTTGATTTTTATTTTTCCTCTTTCATTTGCCTTAATGATCGACTCAATTAATGATGTGGAAGTTGTAGTAAAAGGAATTTGAGATATAACTAAAGTATTCTTATTTAACTGATTAATCTTGGCGCGAGCTTTGACCCTCCCCCCTCTCTTTCCATCATTATAATTTGAAACATCTATTTCTCCACCAGTTACAAAATCAGGATAAATCTCAAATTTTCTTCCTCTTAAATATTTTACAGCTGAATCAATAAGTTCAATGAAGTTGTGAGGCAGTATCTTGGTGGATAATCCGACCGCAATCCCCTCAGCACCTTGTGCTAATAAAAGAGGAAACTTGACAGGTAAATTGACAGGTTCTTTTCTCCGACCGTCATATGAGAGCTGCCATTCTGTGATTTTTGGACTAAACACAACTTCTAATGCAAATTGAGACAATCTAGCTTCAATATATCTTGATGCTGCTGCCGAATCCCCTGTTAAAATATTACCCCAATTTCCCTGTGTATCAATTAAAAGATCTTTTTGTCCAATTTGCACCATTGCATCAGAAATACTCGCATCTCCGTGAGGATGATATTGCATAGTGTGACCAACAATGTTTGCTACTTTATTAAACCTGCCATCATCAAGATCTTTCATTGAATGGAGAATTCTTCTTTGTACTGGCTTTAAACCATCTTCTACTGAAGGTACAGCTCTTTCCAAAATCACATAAGAAGCATAATCAATAAACCAGTCCTTATACATTCCAGAAATAGGAATAAGCTCTTCATTATCCATACCAGACATATCATTAAAGTTATCTTCAATCATGCTTTGTCTAAATCAAATTTCAGGTTTTCAATTATAAAATTTTGTCGATCAGGTGTGTTTTTACCCATGTAAAATGACAATAGTGATTCAATACTAGTTTCCTTGTTGATTATAACTGGATCTAAACGTATATTTTCACCTATAAAATTTTTGAATTCGTTAGGGGAAATTTCACCTAATCCCTTAAACCTTGTTATTTCAGGTTTTGGAGAGAGTTTTTGAATCGCAGCTACTCTTTCTTCTTCCGAGTAGCAGTATATAGTTTCTTTTTTATTCCTCACTCTAAATAATGGTGTTTGTAATATAAAAACATGACCCTCTTTAATTAATTCAGGAAAAAACTGTAAAAAGAAGGTGATAAGCAGTAATCTAATATGCATTCCGTCAACATCAGCATCTGTTGCAATAACTATTTTATTATACCGTAACTTTTCTAAACCTTCCTCAATATTAAGGGCTGCCTGTAATAAATTAAACTCTTCGTTTTCATAAACAATTTTTTTTGTCATTGAATATGAATTCAAAGGCTTTCCTCTAAGACTAAAGACTGCTTGTGTATTTACATTTCTAGATTTAGTAATTGATCCACTAGCAGAATCACCTTCAGTAATAAACAAAGTAGAGTCCAGCCTATGTTCATTACTCATGTTGTCTAGATGAACACGACAGTCTCTTAATTTCTTATTGTGTAGACTAGATTTTTTTGCTCTTTCTCTTGCAAGTTTTCTGATACCAGAAAGCTCTTTTCTTTCCCTTTCAGCTTGAAGAATTTTTCTTTGAATTTCTTCAGCAACTATTGGATTTTTATGTAAATAATTATCAAGTTTTTTACTAATAAAATCATTAATATATGTTCTAACAGTTGGGAGACTACCTCCCATCTCAGTCGAGCCTAACTTAGTTTTAGTTTGAGATTCAAAAACAGGCTCTAAGACTTTAATACTAATGGCACAAAGGATAGATTTTCTTATATCTGAAGAATCATAAGGCTTTTTATAAAACTCTCTAAGGGTTTTAACAATTCCTTCTCTAAATGAAGATAAATGAGTTCCACCCTGGGTAGTATGTTGACCATTTACAAAAGAGTAATACTCTTCACTGTATTGTTTTTTATTGTGTGTGATTGCCAATTCAATATCATTACCCTTCAAGTGTATTATTGGGTACAGAAAATCTTCAATGTTATTGTTATCTTCAATTAAATCTTTTAATCCATTTTCGGATTTAAATTTTTCACCATTAAAAATTATTGATAAGCCTGGATTTAAATAAACATAATACTTAAGCATTCTTGATACATACTCGTTTCGATACTTAAACTTTTTAAAGATTGAGTCATCAGGTTTAAAAAGAACCTTTGTTCCTTTTCTTTTAGGTGAATCAATTAATGGTAAATCATCAACGACTTCACCGAATTCAAAAGAAACAGATTTTTCTTTTCCATCTCTAAATGATTCGACCTTAAAAAAAGATGAGAGAGCGTTTACTGCTTTAGTACCAACTCCATTTAAACCCACAGATTTTTTAAAAGCTCTTGTGTCATATTTTCCACCCGTATTCATTTTACTAACAACGTCTTTAACCTTGCCAAGGGGAATCCCTCGTCCATAATCTCTCACAATAACCACATTATCTTTTATCGAAATCTCAATTGTTTTTCCAGCACCCATAACAAACTCATCAATTGAATTATCAAGTATTTCTTTTAAAAGAATATATATACCATCGTCGTATGCAGAACCGTCACCAAGTTTTCCTATATACATACCAGGTCGCATTCTAATGTGATCTTTCCAATCCAGCGACTTAATGTTATCCTCGGTATATGATGAAATTTGTGGCATATTTTAGAAGTAGTCTAAGATATGATACTTAATTTTTATTTAAAATGTTGTTTAAATAAAATAATTAACAATTGTAAGTTTAAAATGTTGAAATCTAATTAAACATTAAATCTAAAATGAATGATATCACCATCTTCAACTACATATTCTTTACCCTCAATTTTTAACTTTCCAGCTTCTCTTACATTATTTTCTGATTTGAGTTCGATGTAGTCATTGTATTTTATTACTTCTGCCCTTATAAATCCTTTTTCAAAATCAGTATGAATAGTACCCGCTGCTTGTGGTGCTTTAGATCCATTTTTAAAAGTCCATGCTCTTACCTCTTTTGGACCTGCGGTGTAAAAGGTCGAAAGATTCAATAATTTGTGAGATTCTCTGATTAATAATGAAGAACCAGGTTCATCAATACCTAAATCATCAAGAAACATTTTTCTATCCTCATAATCTTCAAGCGCATTTATTTCTTCTTCAATTTTTGCAGCTAGTGTTATGACTCTTGAACCTTCACTTTTAAGTAAATGGATTAATTTCAATAAATTATCTGAGGGTAATTTGATTTCATTTTCATTAATATTACACACATATAAAACTGGCTTGGCAGTCAGTAACGACAGTGGTTTTATATAGTTTACAAAATCTTCTTTTGTTATTTTTTGCAATCTTACAGAAACACCATTATTCAAGTTTTCAATTACATTTTCAAGAACGTCATGTTCCTTCTTTGCATCTTTATCTCCAGATTTAGCTTGTCTAAGTATTTTTTCGTTTCTCTTTGAAATTGATTCTACGTCTTTAATTTGTAGTTCAAAATCAATAATTTCTTTATCTCTCAAAGGATCAACACTTCCTTCAACATGTGAAATATTGTCATTTTCATAACATCTTAAAACATGTATAATAGCATTAGTCTCTCTGATATTTGACAAAAATTGATTACCTAACCCCTCTCCTTTACTTGCTCCTTTAACTAATCCAGCAATATCTACAATATCTACTGTGTTTGGCACTACTTTCTCAGGATTAATTAATTCAACTAAATGATTTAATCTATCATCTGGAATCGAGACTGAACCAAAATTGGGTTCTATAGTGCAAAAAGGAAAATTTGCACTCTGAGCTTTTCCATTTGTTAAACAATTAAATAAAGTTGATTTACCAACATTTGGTAATCCGACAATTCCTGCTTTCATTATTCAGGATGCATAAATTTTTGTTTTGAAAGTAACACCTCTTCTGATTCTACATTATCTTGATCTGGAACACAACAATCAACAGGACAAACTGCAGCACATTGAGGCTCGTCATGAAAACCTTTGCATTCTGTACACTTGTCAGTTACAATAAAATAAAACTCATCAGAAACAGGCTCTTGTTCAGTGTCAGCATTAACATTTTTTCCATCTGGAAGAATAATATCGCCAATTAAACTAGTGCCATCTGAATACTTCCAATCATAAGCAGCTTCATATATTGCTGTGTTTGGACATTCGGGCTCGCATGCTCCACAATTAATACAATCTTCGGTAATTTTTATTGCCATAAATAATACATTGCAAAACTAACTAATATCTTTGTAAAAATTTATTAAAATTGATTTTATCTAAAAGAATTGAATTATTTGTTTCACTGGGAAAGTTTTTTAAAGATTTCATAGATAAATCAGCAGACAAAAATTTAACTAAAAGGCTTTCTAGCGCAATAATGCAAGCTAAAAATCATAACAATTATTTTACTGAAGACAATATAATAAACTGTCTTAAAAATTGGTCATATTCTCTTCAAAAGAGAAAAATTAAAT
>SGZB01000022.1 GCA_004321735.1 Flavobacteriales bacterium
ATTTCTCCAACCCATGGAGCAAAACTCCCGTCTATTCCAATAAAAATGGAATTTGGAATATGACAATTACTAAATTTTTCTGGTGATCTTGTATCTAGGATCAAGACTTCATCACTTTCAATAATATTTTTGAAATCTGATGGAGGTATTGATTTTGAGTTATTTAAAAGAATTTTATCAATATCGCTATATCCATTAATATTTAATGACACATTTGATGGAAAATATTCAGGCGGAGGGGGTAAATCTTTTGTTAAAATATCAATAAACTCTTCTCTGTTGTATGATCCATTTAGAGCATAATTTACTTTTTTTTGATTACCAAGAGTATCAAAAGTAATTTTCATCATATTCTTTCCACATGCTGAACCTGCACCGTGAGCTGGGTAAACAATTACATCGTCATCTAAATCTAAAATTTTATTTTGTATTGAATCAAACAACATTCCTGCTTGAAGTTCAGGATTAATCTCAGAATCAACTTGAGCCAAATCTGGTCTGCCAACATCTCCTAAGAACAAAGTATCGCCCGTAAAAATGCAGTAATTTTTACCTTCAGAATCCTTTAAAAGATATGTTACACTCTCAAGTGTGTGACCAGGAGTATGTAAAACCTTAATAGTAAGATCACCTACAGTAAATTCATCATTATCATTAGCTATAATACACTCATAATTAGGTTTTGCATTGGGACCGAAAATAATTTTTGATTTTGTTTTTTTCGATAATGTTAAATGTCCACTAACAAAATCAGCATGAAAATGTGTTTCAAATACATACTTAATTTTTGAATTGTTATTTGTTGCTTTGTCTATGTATAAATCAACTTCTCTAATCGGGTCAATAATAGCAGACTCACCATTACTTTCAATATAATATGATGCTTGAAATAAGCATCCAGTATATATTTGTTCAATAATCATTTTACAAAATTAATAATATTATTAATAACAATTTCATAATTTAAGAAAGTGAAACATGGAGTGATAAAAGAAAGCGTAGTCGCTGTAAGGTCAAAAAACAATAGTAAAAGTGAGATGATAAATCAAATGTTTTTTGGTGAGACTTTTACGGTAAAAGAGAATAATCTCAATTGGGTAAAAATTACTTCGTTTTTAGATAATTATGATGGATGGATTGAAAAAAACAGTATAATTTTTATTTCTGAAAAGGATTACAAATCACTAAATTCTAACATTATAATTAACAAGACTGAATCTAATCTTACCACCCCAGAAGGCTCAACAATGATTATCCCAATTGGTTGTCAAATAAGTTCTGCTGATTACTTAAACTATAAAAATATTCAAATAGAAAGTAATTCTTCAGAAATTAATATTTTTTTAAATAGCCCATACCTATGGGGAGGAAAAACAAAATTTGGAATTGATTGTTCAGGACTATCACAAATTTATTTTAGAACTAAAAATATATTCATCGAAAGAGATGCTAAAGACCAATATGATTCAGGAACTGAAATTGAGAGAATTGATGAAGCAGAAAAAGACGATCTATGCTTCTTTGGAGACACAAAGGATAACATAACTCACGTCGGAATATACTTAGGATCAAGAAAAATTATACATGCCTTTAACAGAGTTCGAATAGATAAGCTGAATGAAAAAGGAATAATTAATTCTGACACCCTAGAACTAACTCATAGGCTCCAGGGAATCAGAAGAATAATTTAACCTTTAATTTCATTAATCTTAGCACTTATATCTTTAAATTTTTCATTTTCACCTAAAACTCCGTAAATATTTTTTAAAGTATTTAAGGCATCAATATTGGTTGGAGAAACCTCAATCAGTTTTTCTAGAAATGGAATACATTCTTTGTATAAATTCTCTCTTTCAACTATCAATTCATCATATCGAATATTATCTTTTTTGGAAGTTCCAAGATTATTCATTTCATCAACTATTGATTGTTCACCATCAAGAATTACTGCAACTAAATTTAAATATGCATCAACATAATCTGGTTTAAATTCAATAGCCTTTTTATAATATTCTAAAGCTGAATCATTTTCACCTTGTTCAGACGATATAACACCAAGGTTATAATATAAAATTCCATTTTCAGGATCTTTGGTAATTGCTAACTCCATTAATTCCTTGAACTTTTTTCTATATAAATCTCTTTCACTTTCATCATCTGAATTATTACTAATTCTAATATATAAGTCAGCCTCATTTAGTATTAAGCTTGTATCATCTGGCTGAATGGATCTTGCTTCTTGAATTGCTTCAATTGCAACATCATTTTTCCCTTGCTGAACATATATGAGTGCTATATTTTTAACAATCTCAGGATATCTAGACTCTGTTTGACCAACTATAGGATTTGAATAGTCTTTCGAGTTCTTTAATAGATCAAATTCTGTTTCTGAAACTTTTTCTTCTTCACCAGTTTCATTATTAGTAATATAATATTCATCTATAACACCAGTATAATTATTTTCTTTCAGTTCGACATAATAGTTAAGTGCTTTATCATATTCCTTAGAATTTACAGCACTTCCTGCAGCGAAATACAGATAATCCCTATTTTTTTCTTCATTCATCCTGTAAGCCATAATTAACTTGTCAGATGCCACTGAATAATTTGAATTTCTATTATCTTCAACCGCTGAGTTTATAATTGAAGTTTCGATTTGACTATACAAAAAATCAAATTCTGTTTTAATGATTGTAGAATACGCTGAATCATTGATTGATTTAAGGTTTTCATATGCCTTAATAGCATCATTAAATTTTTCTAATTCATTTGAAACTTTCGCTAAATAAAAATAATACTGTGCTTTAATTTTATCATCAGAAACTTCAACAAGAGAGCTAATTGCTTCTAAAGAGCTTTGAGCTTCATTAAAAAAAGATTCTGAAATAAGTTTATTTATCTGTCTTAATTCCTTTTTCTGAGTGAAGGAATTAGAACAAATCATTAACATCATTAAAATTGCTAGTTTTTTCATAATATAAATTTAGTTTATTTGATTATCATCTACTACTTCAATATTTTCTACATCTTGAACATCTTCATCATCTAAGACAACTTTAGCTACAGCGGCAATAGAATCATTTTTTTTGATATTAATTAATTTAACACCTTGGGTTGCTCTACCCATAACTCTTAAATCATTAACTTCCATTCTTATTGCTATTCCAGATTTGTTAATAATCATTAAATCATCGCCATCAGAAACGTTTTTAATGGAAACCAAATTGCCTGTTTTTTCAGTAATGGATATTGTTTTTACGCCTTTTCCTCCCCTGTTGGTAATTCTATAATCTTCAAGACTAGATCTTTTACCATATCCATTTTCTGAAACAACTAAAATGTCACTATCCATGTCATTTACTGATATCATTCCAATTACTTCATCTTTAGAATCTTTTAATCTGATTCCTCTTACACCTGATGCATTTCTTCCCATAGGTCTTGTCTTACTTTCTTCAAATCTTATACATTTTCCAGATTTCACAGCAATTAGTACTTGAGAATTTCCAGTAGTTAATTTTGCCTCTAAAAGCTCGTCATTTTCCTTAATAGTTATGGCATTTATTCCATTTGATCTTGGTCTAGAATATTGCTCGAGAGATGTTTTTTTAACTTGACCAAGCTTAGTACACATAATAACGAAATGATTATTGATGTATTCCTCATCTTTTAAATCTTGTGTACAAATAAAAGCTTTAACCTTATCATCAGGTTCGATATTTATAAGGTTTTGTATTGCTCTACCTTTAGAAACTTTACTTCCCTCAGGAATCTCATAGACACGCATCCAAAAACATCTTCCCTTTTGGGTAAAAAATAACATATACTGGTGATTAGTACCAACAAATAAATGCTCGAGAAAATCTTCACTTCTAGTTGTTGAACCTTTTTGGCCTACTCCTCCTCTATTTTGTGTTTTATATTCAGCAAGTGGTGTTCTTTTAATATAACCAGCATGAGATATTGTAATAACAACTTTTTCATCAGGAATCATGTCTTCAATACTTAGTTCTCCTCCAGAAAATTCTATTCTAGATCTTCTTTCATCACCATGTTTTTCTTTTACTTCTAATAACTCATCTTTAATAATTGACATTCTTCGATCTTTATTTTCAAGAATGTCTTTTAAATCACTGATTAATTTTAAAAGTTCAGCATGTTCATTTCTAAGCTTGTCTTGCTCTAGACCAGTTAATTGCCTCAACCTCATTTCAACTATTGCTTTAGATTGAATTTCAGTTAAATTAAACTCCTTGATTAGATTAGACTTAGCATCATCTGCATTAGATGAAGCTTTAATAATCTCAATTACTTTATCGATATTGTCCGAGGCTATTATTAATCCTTCAAGGATATGAGCACGTTCTTCAGCTTTTCTTAGATCAAATTTTGTTCTTCTAACAACAACATCATGTCTGTGATCTACAAAATGTAAGATCATTTCTTTTAAATTTAAAAGCTTAGGTCTTCCTTTAACTAGTGCAATATTATTAACACTAAAGGAAGATTGTAGAGCTGTATATTTAAAAAGTGTATTTAAAACAATATTTGGTATAGCATCTCTTTTGAGAACATAAACAATTCTCATTCCCATTCTATCAGATTCATCTCTAATAGTTGAAATACCCTCAATTTTCTTGTCATTAACAAGCTGAGCAGTCTTTTGAATCATATCAGCCTTGTTAACTTGATAAGGTATTTCAGTAACAATAATACATTCCCTGCCATTAACTTCTTCAAAATTTGCAGTAGCTCTCATTACTACCCTTCCTCTTCCAGTATGAAAAGCTTCCTTTACACCATCATAACCATAAATTACACCTCCAGTTGGAAAGTCAGGAGCCTTAATGTGAGTGATTAATTCATCAATTTCAATATTGTTATTATCGATGTAAGCTACGGTTCCATCAATAACTTCAGAAAGGTTATGTGGAGGCATATTAGTTGCCATTCCTACTGCGATTCCAGATGCACCGTTAACAAGTAGACTTGGGATTTTTGTAGGTAGTACAGTTGGTTCTTTTATTGAATCATCGTAATTAAGCTGAAAGTCCACTGTGTCTTTTTCAAGATCTTCAACCATTTCCTCAGAAATTTTCTTCAATCTAGCTTCAGTATATCTCATAGCAGCAGGGCTATCTCCATCAATTGAACCAAAATTTCCTTGACCATCTACTAACATATATCTCAAACTCCACTCTTGAGCCATTCTAACCATTGTATCATAAACTGAGCTGTCACCATGTGGATGATATTTACCTAATACTTCACCAACAATGAAAGCAGATTTTTTATACTTACTGTTAGATCTTAGACCCAATTCACTCATTCCGAATAACACTCTTCTGTGCACTGGTTTTAGACCATCTCTTACGTCTGGAAGAGCCCTAGAAACAATAACCGACATTGAATAATCAATGTAGGCTGATTTCATCGCATCCTCAATGTTAATTGGTATTAATTTTTCTCCGTTGGACATAGTTTATTGTTTATTCGGTAAATATAATTATTAGACAGTAATTTTAATCTGTAAATAATGATGGATTTTATCAAACTTATTAACATTTATGTTAAATTTTTTTTATAACAATTGATATTTATTTTTAATTATTAATTTTATGAAATGGATGATAATTTTTCCTCAAGAGTAAAAGACGTAATAACATACAGTAAAGAAGAAGCTATAAGATTGGGTCATGATTTCATTGGTACTGAACACCTTTTACTTGGAATATTAAGGGATGGTGGTGGAAAAGCAATTAAAATCTTAAAATCTTTAGATATAGATCTTGATTTTTTGAGAAAGAAAATTGAAATTTTAAGTCCACCAAACCCAATTATTAATTATGAGGAAAATCTTAGAAAAAATTTACATTTGACAAGACAAGCAGAAAGAGCTTTAAAAACTACTTTTCTTGAAGCAAAATTATTTCAGGGTAATTCAATTAATACAGCTCATTTACTTCTTTGTATTTTGAGAAATGAAAATGATCCAACTACAAAATTACTTGAAAAATTAAATCTTAATTATGAAATAGTTAAAGATCAATTTAAAGATCATATCTCTGAAATTTCTGAATCATATGAAGACATTTCATCTTCAAGTACATATGATGACGATGATGCAGAATCTAGCGAAGAATCAGTAGAACAAAACCCATACACGGTAAAGCAAAATTCCAATAAATCCAAAAAATCAAAAACACCAGTTTTAGATAATTTCGGAAGAGATTTGACAGCATATGCTAATGAAGGTAAATTAGATCCTATTGTAGGAAGATTAAAAGAAATTGAAAGAGTTTCTCAAATTTTAAGTAGAAGAAAGAAGAATAATCCTTTGTTAATTGGTGAACCAGGTGTTGGTAAATCAGCTATAGCAGAAGGTCTTGCAATTAGAATTAATGAAAGAAAAGTTTCAAGAATCCTTTATAATAAAAGGGTTATTTCTTTAGATTTAGCAAGTGTTGTTGCTGGGACTAAATACAGAGGACAGTTTGAAGAAAGAATGAAAGCTGTTATGAATGAGTTAGAAAAAAATCCTGACATTATCTTATTCATTGATGAAATCCATACAATTGTAGGTGCTGGTGGAGCTATGGGAAGTTTAGATGCTTCAAACATGTTTAAACCTGCTCTTGCAAGAGGAGAAATTCAATGTATAGGTGCAACAACAATTGATGAGTACAGAAAATATATCGAAAAGGACGGAGCTCTTGAAAGAAGATTTCAAAAAATAATGGTGGAACCCACAACCATTGATGAGACGATTGAAATTCTTGAAAATATAAAGCATAAGTATGAAGATCATCATAATGTAAAATATACTGAAAAAGCAATTGAAGCATGTGTTAAATTAACAGATAGGTATATCAATGATAGAAATCTTCCAGATAAAGCAATTGATGCTCTTGACGAAGCTGGGTCTAGAATTCATATAACTAATATGGATGTTCCTAAGACTATTATTGAATTAGAGGATAAACTCGAGAAAGTAAGGGAAAGAAAAAACTCTGTTGTAAAAAACCAAAAATATGAGGAAGCAGCAAGGTTAAGAGATGATGAAAAAAAGATTGAAAAAGAACTACTTGCTCAACAAATTGATTGGGAAGAAGAACTAAAAAAGAATAGACAAACAGTTACTGAAGATAGTATTATTGAAGTTGTTTCATTGATTTCTGGGATTCCTCTTAAGAAAGTTGATAATAAGAATAATAAATTAAATTTTGATTTATTAAAAAACCTGCAAAAACAAATCATTGGGCAGGACGAAGCAATTGAAGTAGTTGTCAATGCAATTCAAAGAAATCAAACTGGACTTAAGGATCCAAATAAGCCAATAGGATCTTTCATATTTCTTGGACAAACTGGAGTTGGTAAAACTCAGTTAGCGAAAAGCTTAGGTCAAGAAATTTTCAATAACAAAGATTCACTAATCAGAATTGATATGAGTGAATACATGGAAAAGTTTTCAATTAGCAGATTAATTGGTGCTCCCCCTGGATATGTTGGATATGAAGAAGGTGGTCAACTAAGTGAAAGAGTAAGAAGAAAGCCCTACTCCATTGTTCTTCTTGATGAAGTTGAAAAAGCTCATCCAGATGTATTCAATATGATGTTGCAAGTTTTAGATGATGGTTATTTAACTGACAGTGTTGGAAGAAAAATTGATTTCAAAAACACAGTGATAATTATGACATCAAACATAGGCACAAGAAATTTAAAAGATTTTGGAACTGGTGTTGGATTTGATACTGAATTTAGAAAGAAAGAAAAAAAGAAGTTAACCACTGAAATACTAAAGAAAAGTCTTGGAAAAAAATTCTCTCCTGAATTTCTTAATAGAATTGATGAAATTGTTGTATTCAATCAACTTGATCAAGAGGAAATAATTAAAATTGTTAAAATAGAAATCAATAAGTTCATCAGTAGATTATCTGAAATTGATTATACTGTTAAACTTGATTCAAAAGCAATTAAATTTTTAGCAAATAAAGGATACGATAAAGATTTTGGAGCAAGACCTGTTAAAAGAGCAATTCAAAAATACATAGAGGATGAAATTGCTAAAAAAATCGTAAAGAATGAAATAAAAAAGGAAGATATCATCAGTATTACTCACAATAAAGGTGAAGATTTCCTATTTTTTAACGTTTAATTATCAAATAATTTCCACTTAATTAATTATTAAATATCTTTACCCGCTTATAATTAAGCGAAGTGAATATTATTAAATTTGGAGGTTCATCAATCTCCAATTCAAAAAACATCCAAAAAGTAATTAACATAGTTAAAGATTACGATGGTCAAACAATAGTAGTGCTTTCAGCTTTCGGTAAAACAACAGATAATATTCTTTACTGCGGAAAATTAGCATCAGAGAAAAATAAAGATTATTTACTAGAGTTTAAAAAAATTGAATCTTTCCATTATGATATTATAAGATCTTCAGTTGATATTAATTTTCAAGTAAAAATTTTAACTAAAGTTCAACAGATTTTACTTGATTTAGAATCAATTTTAAATGGAATATTTGGGGTTGGTGAATTGAGTGATGGTATTGAAAAAAAAATATCCACTTTTGGTGAAATATTATCATCTAACATATTTTATCAAATTACAAAATATCATAATTTGAAAAGTGATTATTTTGATTCAAGAAAAATCATATTCATAAAAAAATCTACAACTAATAATATTATAGTTGATTTTGAAAAGACCAAAAGGAAGCTTAATGAAAAATTGAAGAATTCTTCAGAAGAATTTATTATTATGCCAGGTTTTATCGCTTCAGATTCAGAAAACAATGTAACTACTTTAGGAAGAGGCGGTTCTGATTTTACGGCAAGCATAATATGCAGCTTACTTTCAGGAAAGAAATTAGATATATGGACAGACGTAAGCGGCATGTATACTGCTAACCCTAAAATCGTTAAACAAGCTAAGCCAATTCAAAAACTTTCATACGAAGAGGCAATGGAATTATCTTATTTTGGTGCCAAAGTGATATATCCACCCACTATACAACCTTTAATCTCAAAAAAAATTCCAATAAATATTAAAAACACATTTAAACCTAAAGATGAAGGTTCTGTAATAGGAATAAAATCAAATAATAAATTTTCTGCTATCAAAGGAATTTCACATATAGAAGATATTTCATTAATAACACTTGAGGGGAGTGGAATGATTGGTATTCCGGGATACTCAAAAAGATTATTTGAATGTTTATCCAGAGCTAATGTGAATATAGTAATGATTACTCAGGCTTCCTCTGAACATTCAATATGTATTGGAATTAAATCATCTGATGAGAAAAATGCCAGCCTAATTATAAATGACGAATTTGAAAGTGAGATTCTTAACAAAGTAATTAATCCAATTGTTTTAGAAAAGAATTTGTGTATTGTTGCCCTTGTTGGAGATAAAATGAAGAATCATCAAGGTATAAGTGGTAAAATGTTTAATACACTTGGTTACAATAACATTAATGTTAAGGCAATATCCCAAGGTGCATCTGAAAGAAATATTAGTGCAGTAATTAACAAAAAGAATATTAAAAAAGCTTTAAACTCACTACATGAAACATTCTTTGAAAAGAATATAAAGGAAGTTAATGTTTTCATCACAGGTGTAGGAAATGTTGGATCTGAGCTAATTAACCAATTGATAAATCAAGAAGAATATTTATTAAATAATTTAAACATAAAAATTAATGTTTGTGGAGTTTCAAATTCCAAAAAGATGATTATAAATAAAAATGGAATAAATCTTAATAAATGGTTTAAACTTCTTGAAAAAGGTTCTAGTGCAGATCCTAATTTATTTCTTAAAAAAATTAAAGATTTAAATCTTAGAAATAGCATTTTTGTTGATAATACTGCTTCTGATATTATTTCTAAATTCTACAAAAATTATTTAAAAAAAAGTATTTCAGTTGTTACATGTAACAAAATCGCATGTGCAGATAAGCTAGAGAATTATAAAGAATTAAAATATCTCTCAAAAAATTATAACGCGCCTTTTTTATTTGAAACTAATGTTGGAGCAAGCTTACCAATAATTGATACTTTAAAAAATTTAATTGCTTCTGGTGATGAAATAATATCAATTCAGGCCGTTCTTTCTGGAAGTTTAAATTATGTTTTTAATAATTTTAAAGAGAAAGATACTTTTCATCGGATTGTTGAAGATGCCAAAAATTTAGGATTTACTGAGCCTGACCCAAAAATTGATCTCTCAGGAAAAGACGTAGCAAGAAAAATACTGATTCTTTCAAGAGAAAGTGGACTAGATATTGAGTTTAATGAAATTATAAATGAGCAATTCCTTCCTCTATCATGTCTAGAAATAAAAGGATATAAAAACTTTATTCAATCTTTAATTAAAGAAAAAAATCACTTCAATAACTTGCTTGATGAAGCTATTAATAAAAATGAAAGACTAAAATATGTTGCAGAAATGACAAACGGAAAAGCTAAAGTTTCACTAAAGAGCGTGGATAAAAATCATCCATTTTATAATTTGGAAGGAAGTGACAATATTGTTCTTTTTTATACTAGTCGATATTCAAAACAACCTCTTATAGTAAAAGGAGCTGGTGCTGGAGCTGAAGTGACTGCTGCAGGCATTTTTGCTGATATAATCAGAATAGCGAATCGATGAATGCTATAGAAGTTTTTTGTCCAGGTTCAGTTGCTAATATTTCATGTGGATTTGATATACTTGGGCTATGTCTCGATTCTATAGGCGATACCATGAGAGTAAAGAAAGTTTCAAAAAAAGGTATAACTATAAAATCTATTTCCGGATATAATTTAAGCTTAAAAACAAATGAAAATGCCGCAGGTGTTTCAGCATTAGCTCTTCTTAATCAATATAAAAACATTGATTATGGATTTGAGATTGAAATTATAAAAAAAATTAAACCTGGAAGTGGAATTGGAAGTAGTGCAGCAAGTGCATCAGGAAGTGTATTTGCAATAAATGAACTTTTAGGTAAACCTTTTTCAAAAAAGGAACTTGTGAAATTTGCTTTAGAGGGCGAATATATTTGCAGTAAATCATATCACGCTGACAATATTTCTCCATTAATATTTGGAGGAATTACGTTAGTCAGAGATCACAAAGAATTGGATATTGTTAATTTACCAACTCCTAATGAATTATATGTTACCATAATACATCCTCAAATTGAAATAAAAACCTCAGATTCAAGATCGATTATCGATAGAAATATCCATATATCAAAAATGATTGAACAATCAGCAAATCTTGGAGCATTTATAAGTTCGTTATATGAGGAAAATTATGAACTCTTAAAAAGATCAATTAAAGATGTTATCATTGAGCCATACAGATCAGAGTTAATTCCTGAGTTTAAAATCCTAAAGAAAATCGCCTTAAAAAATAACGCACTAGGATTTGGAATATCAGGATCTGGCCCCTCAATGTTTTCATTATGTAAAGGAATTAAAAATGCAAATACTGTCATTAAGAATATGGAGTATCAACTTGATAAAATGGATATAAATTATAAAAGTCATATATCTAAAATCAATAAAGAAGGTCTAAAGATTTTATGATGTTTTATAGCTTAAACAATACACAAGAAAAATCAAATTTCAAAGAAGCAATATTTAATAGTCTGGCTGGTGATGGAGGTTTGTATTTTCCAGAAAGAATTAATAAACTAAGTGTAGATTTTTTAAATAATATTTCAAATTACAACAATTATGAAATAGGCTATGAAATAATGAAAAATTTTGTAGGGAATTCTATAAATTCTTCAGACTTAGTTGATATAATACAAAAAACTCTAAATTTTGATTTCAAACTCTATGAAGTTGAAAAAAATATATTTTCATATGAATTATTTCATGGTCCTACTCTCGCATTTAAAGATGTTGGTGCTAATTTTTTAGCTAACTGTCTTGAATATTACTCGGATGAAAAAATATTAAATATTTTAGTTGCTACATCTGGAGACACTGGTGCGGCAGTTGCAAACAGTTTTTACAATAAAAAAGATATTAATGTATATGTACTATTTCCAAAAAACAAGATAAGTGATTATCAAGAAAGACAAATTACATCCAAAGGAGATAATATTTATCCAATTGAAATAGAGGGAAATTTTGATGATTGTCAATCATTAGTAAAAAGGGCATTCAAAGACAAAAATCTAAGAAGTCAAATTAGAATATCTTCGGCTAACTCAATTAATATTGGAAGATGGCTTCCTCAATCAATATATTACTTTATACTTCTCAAAGAACTCTCAAAAATAAACATCAATAATAAAATAAATATTTCAGTTCCTAGCGGAAATTTTGGAAATATCTGCGCTGGACTAATTGCTATGAAAATGGGCTTAAATGTTAATAATTTTATTGCTGCTACAAATATTAATGACACAATTCCTAGATATTTCAAAACAGGTGAGTATACACCAAAAAAAACAATAAGAACAATTTCTAATGCTATGGATGTATCGGATCCAAATAATTTTCCTAGGATAGAACATATTTTTGATAATAATTTTCAAGCACTAAAAAATAAAATACGTGCTGAAAAAGTTGACGAGGAGGAAACAAAAAATCAAATAAAAAAAACATATTGCAAGTCAAAATATATTCTTGATCCTCATGGTGCAGTTGGATTAGTTGGACTTAGTAGATATAATTTAAAAAATGAAATTGGAATATTTCTCGAGACAGCACATCCAATTAAGTTTAGAGACTCAATAACCGAAATTTTAGATGTTAATATAGATGATCCATTAAAACTAACAAATGAATGTGGCAGCCATAAAATAGCTCTAAAAAATAACTATAGTGATTTTATAGAATTTATAAAACAATCTCAATAAACTAAACTTTATTGATATTTACATAGTAATTCTTGTCTAAGCTTATTTTTTCAGATTTTATATTAATTGACTTGAATTCCTGAGTTGGATTTAATCTAATTTTTTCATCACCAACAAATACTTCTATTGGCATCTTAAAACCATCAACTACATTAGTCCATTTGTACTCTAGTAAACCATCATTTAGTTTATATTCAAAAACAGGAATATTTGTTGTTCTAAGATATTGTTCAAAAAAAGTTGATAAATCATAACCCATTTTATCAGAAATGTAATTTTCAATTTGTTTAGTTTCAACTGTTTGATGATAAAAGTCTTTGTTTAATCCTCTAAGAATCATTCTCCATTTTTCATCTGAATTTGCAATTTGTCTTATTGTATGTAAAACATTAGCTCCTTTACTATAAATATCGCTTCCTCTCTGATTTACACCATAAGGACCAATCATTGGGGCTGAATTACTAATGCCAGCTCTTGTCCCAATAACGTACTCTGAAGATGCTTCTTTTCCATAATGATAATCTAGAAAAAGGTTTTCAGAATAAGTTGTAAAAGACTCGTGAATCCACATATCTGCAATGTCTTTGTATGTTATGTTATTTGCAAACCACTCATGACCTGCCTCATGTATGATTATATAATCAAATTTAAGACCCCAACCACTTCTTGATAAATCTCTTCCTAAATATCCTTTCATATACTTATTTCCATAAGTAATTGAGCTTTGATGTTCCATGCCAAGATAAGGAACCTCAACTATTTTAAAACTATCTTCATAAAAAGGGTATGGACCAAACCAATATTCAAAAGCATCCATCATTTTTATAGCATCTTTAAATTGAGTTTTTGCTCTCTCTATATTATCTCTTAAAACATAGTAAATCATATCTAATTTCCCTTTTTCCCCTTCATAAACTTCAGAAAATTCGACATAGTCTCCTATATTTATGTTGACACCATAATTATTAATAGGATTTGAAACATACCAATGGTAAGTATTTGTGTCTTCGAACTCCTCAATTTTGGTTAATCTACCATTTGAAATGTTCATTAAACCTTTTGGAACATTTACACTTATAAGCATACTATCAACTTCATCGTACATATGGTCTTTATTTGGCCACCAAATACTTGCTCCAATACCCTGACAACTAGTAGCTGCAAAGTGTTTACCATTTGAGTCTCTTGTCCAAGACAAACCACCATCCCATGGAGCATTAACTGCTTCTTTTGGATTACCTTCATAATAAACCTTAACTGAATTTATTTTACCTTTTCTTTGCTTATCTATCAGATTTATGAAATGAGCACTTCCTTCAGAGGAGAAAGTTAATTCTTTTCCATTTTGTTCAACTTTAGTTATTCTCAATGGAGATTGTAAATCTACTTGAAGTTTTTTATTCGGCTCAAGCACTTTGTATTCAATTGTGTTTGAACCTTTAATAAATTTATTATCAAGATCAACTGCGATATCAAGGTGATAATATATTAAATCCCACCATGCTCTTTCTGGAGTTATACTACCTCTTAAGGTATCTTGTTTTGTAAATTTATATTCTTGAGAAATTGATTTGTTGTGTAACAACATCAATAAAACAAGTATTCCAAATAAAAATTTATTTTTCATAATCTTCATCAATTAATTCTATTAGTAGATCTTTTAACGTTTTACTTCTAGAGCCATTTTTAGTTGTAATAACAATGACTCCATTAGTCCCTCTCATGCCATACTGAGCAGTAGATGCAGCGTCCTTTAAAACAGTAACAGATTCAATATCCGAGGGATTAATCATTGAAAGTAAGTTTAAACCACTTGATCTAGGGTCCTCTTTAACTTCAGCATTAAAAAACGGTAAACCATCTATAACAATCAAAGGTTCATTACTGAGAGAATATGAACCTTCTCCCCTAATTCTCATTTGACTCATAGTTCCCGGAGTTCCTGACAATGAGCTAACTCTGAGACCTGAGACTCTACCATTTAGATACTGTTCAATTGAAGTGTGCTGAGAATAAGTTAAATTTGTAATCATCATTACAATAATGATTAAAAAAAATCTGTTAACGAACATCATGTTGTAAAGTAAAAAAATTGATTTTAATTTGCACAAATTTTTATGAAAAAAACATCACTATTTGAAAAGCACATAGAATTGAATGCTAAAATGGTTGACTTTGGTGGTTTTAACATGCCAATTCAATACTCTGGAATTTCTGATGAACATATCAATGTAAGAAATAATGTTGGAATCTTTGATGTTTCTCATATGGGTGAATTTTTTGTTTCTGGAAAAGAAGCATTACAATTTTTAAATCATATATGTTCTAATAATATTGAGAAAATTGAAATTAATAAGGCTCAGTACAATTGCTTTACAAATGAAAATGGTGGCATCATAGATGATTTAATTGTCTACAGGTGTGATGAAAATGAGTATATGCTTGTTGTAAATGCTTCAAACATTGATAAAGATTGGAATTGGCTAAATAGGTATATTAACAAATATGATTGCTCAATAATCAATGAATCTGATAATATTGGCTTGATCTCTGTTCAAGGACCAAAATCCCTACAGCTTATAAACGATATTTTTAATAAAGATTTTACATCAATTAAAAAATTCAACTTTAAAACTATTGAATATAAAAAACATAAAATTGTAATATCAAATACTGGTTACACTGGATCTCCTGGTTACGAGATATATTTAGATAATAATATTATTGTTGAAATATGGGATTTACTTCTAAATCATGGTAAAAAGTATAACTTATGTCCAGTTGGACTTGGAGCACGAGACACCTTAAGAATAGAAATGGGTTATTGTTTGTATGGAAATGAAATTAACGACGATATAACGCCTCACGAAGCTAACCTTATGTGGATAACAGATATGAATAAAGATTTTGTTGGAAAAAAAAGTCTTGAAAAGTCCATTGAAAACTCAAAAAAGAAGCTGGTTGGATTTAAGATGATAGATAGAGGAATCCCACGAAAAGATTATAATGTATTCGATAGTAATAATAATTTAATAGGAAAAGTTACGTCCGGAACATTTTCACCATCTAATAAGCTTGGAGTTGGAATGGCTTTAATTGACTTTAAGAATTTTAAATCAAACGAGATTTTTATTGAGCAAAGAAACAAACGTATAAAAGGGTTAATACAAAAATTACCAATATAATGGGAAGAGCCTTTGAATTTAGAAAAGCTAGAAAGATGAAGAGATGGTCAAGTATGGCCAAAACTTTCACAAGAATAGGAAAAGACATTGTTATTGCAGTTAAAGAAGGAGGCTCCAACCCTGAAACTAACTCAAAGCTAAGGGCTGTAATTCAAAATGCAAAGACTGCAAATATGCCAAAGGATAATATTCAAAGGGCTATTAAAAATGCATCTGAAAAAAATACTGAAAACTATAAAGAAATTGTTCTGGAAGGTTATGGCCCACACGGTATCGCAGTTATCGTAGATTGTACAACTGATAATAACAATAGAACTGTTGCCAACATTAGAAGTTATTTTAATAAAACTAATGGTAACCTAGGAACAAATGGATCTGTTGAATACTTATTTGATAAATTATGTGTGTTTAGAATAGTTATGTATGAAGAATATGAAGAATTAGAACTTGAACTAATAGATTATGGTCTTGAAGAACTGGTAATTGAGGATGAAGAAAATGAAATTATCATTTATGCAAAATTTGAATCATTTGGTGAAATTCAAACTATACTTGAAGAAAAAAATATTGAAATTAAGAGCTCTGAAATTGAGAAATTACCAAAAAATACAATTGATTTAGATCAAGAAAAAAAAGGGGAATTTGAAAGCTTTCTGGAAATGTGTGATGAAGATGATGATGTGCAAAAAATTCACCACAATTGTAGCTAAGAATTTTCAGCTACGACACCCACTACTCCATCATAAAATTTTTTTAAAAATTCAAAATCTTTGTTAATATCATTAGTTGGATAAAAAGGTTTTGAAAAAACTACTTCTTTCTTTTTTGCATCCATGGATACTGTTACAATGGGAACATTTGCTTTTTTTGCTATATAATAAAATCCAGTTTTCCATTCGTTAACTTTTTTTCTAGTTCCCTCTGGAGATAGCGCTAACCTATATAAATCTTTTTTACTAAATTTTTCAACTATTATATCAACTGTTTTTGATTTACTATTTCTATTTACCGGTGAACCTCCAAGATATTTTAGAATATAATTCAATGGAAAAAAGAAAAGTTCTTTTTTTCCAATAAAGTTAATTTCAAGATTAAGTATTCTTCTTACTGGGATAGCTACAAAAAAATCAAGCCAATGTGTATGTGGAGCGACAATCATTACACATTTTTTAACTGGATTAGTTTCACCGATAATTTTCCAGCCCAAAACCTTACAAAAAATAAATTTAATCATGAATAAACTTTTCAGCCTCTATAAAATCTTCTTCAGTATCTATTGAAATAATATTATTATGAATTTCCAATAATTTAATTTTTTTATCATTATAAATGAATCTTAATGCTTCTATTTTTTCAGCTTTCTCAATTTCAGAGATAAACATTTTAGGAAATTCCATTAAAGCTTTTTTTCTGAAGGCATAAACTCCAATGTGTTTGTAATATTGATTAAAAGAATTAGATCTATTGTGAGGAATAGGTGATCTAGAGAAAAAATTTGCAAAGTCATTAGCGTCAGTAACAACTTTTACATTGTTATGATTATCAACATCAATTTGCTTATCGATCCTTTTTTTAAGTGATATTACGTCAATTATCTTATTATGATCATTCTCAAATTCACTTAGTATGATTTGAAGATTCTGTTTTTTAATAAAAGGTTCATCTCCTTGAACATTTATTATTATATCACAATCAAAATTGTTCGCATACTCCGCTACTCGATCTGTTCCAGTTTGATGATCTTTTTCACTCAAAAAATTACTTATTGAATATTTATCTAAAATATTTTTTATATCAATTGAATCTGTTATTACATGTACCTCATCAAATATTTTAAAATCTGTAATATTTTGAGCAGTTCTGACTATCAAAGGAATACCATTTAGCTCTCTTAAAAGCTTTCTGCTTAGTCTTGTTGATTCTAATCTAGCTGGAATTAATGCAATTGATCTCACGTGATAAAATTAGCTAAAAAATAAAAGAATAATTTATAGAGGTTTTAACTATTTCCATAATTTAAAAAAAATTGTAGATTTGTCTCACTAGTAAATAAACCTGAAATGAAACTTACAGAAAAGAACAGAAAAATAATTACATACGTTTTATACTTCTTATCCATAATCCTAGTTTTTCAAATTTACAATTCAATTGATGCTCCTATAGAGTTCAACAAAGTAAAAAACGAAAGATATCAAAAGGTAATTGAAAGATTAAAAGATATACGAAATGCCCAAGTTGCATTTAAGAGTGTGAATGGAATCTACTCTGATAATTTTGATTCTCTTGTAAATTTCATTGAAACTGGTCAGTTTACTATTATTGAAAAGAGAGATTCAAGCTACATGCAATACGATAGAGTTTACAGGATAGATATGTTGAGAGAAGTTATAGTTGTAGATACTTTAGGATTTGTTTCAGTAAAAGACTCATTATTTAAAAATGACAACAGATATAAAGATTTAGCATTAGTTCCTATTGATGGAATAGATGAAAAATTTTCTATAAAAGCAGATATAATTGATAAAAACGGTTACAATGTTCCTGTATTTGAAGTTAAAGTATCAAAGGATGTTATCTTATTTGATCAGAATAAAGACTTATTAATGCAAGAAAAAGAAACTGTTTCTGTTGATGGAGTCAATGGTCCTGCGTTAGTTTTAGGATCTTTAGAGGATGTTAGCACCAATGGGAATTGGCCAACTACGTTTGATGTCGATAGAAAATAATCTTTCAAGACTTAACATTATTGTAGGTGATAACTACTCCACCTTTCATTTTATAGACCATTCAAATTCTTCAAAGTCATTTTTCAAAAAACTCACTTATGACGCAGATCTAAAAACTGAACTTTTAGGTGACTTTATTGGAGAAAATTTAAGAACTAATGGCTTAAATAATTTATCAATTAATGAAATTAATGTTTATTATGATCATAACTTATTTTCGCTAGTTCCAAACTCATTATATGATGATAATTTTAATAAAAAATATTTAGAAAATATTTTTGAAATTCAAGCCAATGACTTTGTTGAAAGCGATATAATAAGTGAATTAGAAATCAGAAACGTATATGTTCCTTACATCAACGTAAATAATACATTAATTGATTCTTTTAATCAAATTAATTATTTCCATTATAATTCTATACTCTTAAAAAAACTGTCAAGCGCAAGTATCGAAGAAAAAAATAAGATATTTTGTATTGTTAATAATAAATACTTTAAAGTTGTAATATTCCAGAATTCTTCATTAAAAATGTTAAATCATTATAACTATGAAACTAAAGAGGATATATTATATTTTGTATTACAGTCACTAAAATCACAAAAAATTAAACCTGAAAAATCAAAATTAAATTACATATTCAATCATAAATTGTTGGGGCTTCAAGATTTTACAAAGAAATTCATTAAAGACATTAATGTATTGTTTAATTCTGATGATAAAAGTTGCGATTATATTTTTTAATAAATGAAAATTCTTTCAGGATATAGAGGAGGTCAGTTTATAAAAGTCCCAAAAATGATAAAAGTTAGACCAACAACTGGAAAGTCAAAAGAAGGAATCTTTAATATTTTAAATAATAGTTTTGATTTTGAAAATTTA
>SGZB01000023.1 GCA_004321735.1 Flavobacteriales bacterium
CTTGAAAAGCCATTTTGTCTTAAAAAATTTTCAAGTTTTTTGTCTTCTAACTTTAATAGTTGATCAACTGTCATGTCCTTGAAATCTATTCTTTCCAAATCAGAATTTTCTGTTGATTTCTCATCTCTTCTGAATTGATTATCTAAAACAGCGTATAAAGTATTTGAATCATAAATTGCTAAGCCTATTCTCCCTAATCCTTCACCAGTTGGGAATCCTGAGTTTTCAGTTGTAAGCAAATTCCATGTTTTTCCTCCATCATTAGTTTTGTAGATTCCTGAGTCATCTCCACTTCCAATAAAATTCCATGCAGTTCTACTTCTTTCCCAAAAAGCAGCATATTGTACATTAAAATCTTTAGGATCTGATATTAAATCAATCGCTCCTGTGTTATTATTTACAAATAAAGATTTCTCCCAGTTTTCACCTCCGTCATAAGTAACAAATATTCCTCTTTCATCATTTTCTGTGTACAAATGTCCGATTACAGCAACCACAACATGATTACTATCCTTAGGGTTTATCATAACTCTACTTACATGATGCGAATCTCTAAGCCCAACATTAATCCATGTTTTTCCATTATCAGTTGATTTTAAAATACCAATCCCAGGGTATGAAGATCTAGATGAGTTACTTTCCCCCGTACCAACATAAATTGTTCTAGAATTCCAATCAATATCAAAATCTCCAATATTTTGAGTAATACTATTATCCATTATTGGATTAAAGGTTGTGCCGTTATTTACTGTATGCCACAACCCCCCAGATGCATATGCAACATAAAACTCGGTTGTATTTTCAGGGTTTAACTCTAGGTCAGTTACACGTCCACTCATAACACTAGGTCCTATGTTTGTGAAATCAATGTTTTTAACTATAGATGTCTGTAGATCAATTTTATATTGGTTTTCAGACTTTTCAATGGCGTCATAAGATGTATTAGCATTTTGAGAAAATCCGAGATAGGAAACTAAAAGGAGTGCAAAAAGTATCTTTTTCATCTTTATTTATTTTATAAATTTGGGTAATTACCGTTCATGAAATATAGTCAAATTGATAATACCCTTTTTATTAAAAATCGAAAAAATTTCGCAAAGAAACTAGATGCAAACAGTGTTGCTTTTTTTAATTCAAATGATATCTATCCTATAAGTGCAGACTCTACGCTTCCATTCGAACAACATAGAGATATATTTTATCTGAGCGGCATCGATCAAGAGGAAAGTATTTTAGTCTTATTTCCTGATTCGATAAACGAAAATTTTAAAGAAATTCTTTTTCTTAGAGAAACTAATGATCATATTATACACTGGGAAGGAGAGAAATTAACCAAATCTGACGCTTTTGAAATTTCTGGAATTAAGAATGTTCATTGGCTTGGAGAATTTGATGAAATCTTGAGTGAAATATTAAAAGAAGCTGACCACGTTTATATTAATACTAACGAACATTATAGGCAAAATGTTGAAACTCAAACTAGGGAAGATCGTTTTATTGAAAAACTTAAAAATTTTGGTGGTTTAAGCTTTAAAAAGAGTAATCCAATTCTACAATATCAAAGATCTGTCAAAGATGAAATTGAATTAAGTCTTATTAAAAAAGCATGTGATATAACTAAAAAAGGGTTTGAAAGAGTTTTAGGATTTGTGAAGCCTGGAGTTTGGGAGTATGAAATTGAAGCCGAATTCTCTCATGAATTTTTAAAAAATAGATCTAAAAGATTTGCTTATACGCCCATAATAGCATCTGGAAAAAACTCCAATTATCTGCACTACATAAAAAACAACAAACAATGTCTTGACGGAGAAATTATCTTAATGGATGTTGGTGCAGAATATGCGAATTACTCCAGTGATATGACTCGAACTATACCTGTTAATGGAAGATTTACTGAAAGACAAAAGACAGTTTATAATGCAGTTTTAAATGTTAAAAATGAAGTTACAAAACTACTTAGACCAGGTATCTTGTGGAGTGATTATCATAAAGAAGTTGGCAAAATCATGACTTCAGAGCTTCTAAGAATTAAATTACTTGATAAATCAGATATTCAAAGTGAGACCAAACAAAAACCTGCTTATAAAAAATACTTTAGTCATGGCACATCTCATCATTTAGGTTTAGATACTCATGATTATTGTGATTTGAAAATTCCTTTTGAAAAAAACAATGTACTAACTGTTGAGCCTGGAATCTATATAATGCAAGAAGGGTTTGGAGTCAGACTTGAAGATGATGTTGTAATAAACAGTTCAGGTGATCCAACCAATCTTATGGCTGATATTCCAATTGAAATTGAAGAAATTGAAAGCTTAATGAATAATTAAAAAGACTTCCACCCCATAGAAGTAATTTGATTAGTCTTACCATCTTTAGTAATTAAATTAATAGTACTTTCTTTAGTCATGTGTCCTATCACAGAAAAGTCAGGATGATTTTCAACTTTCTCCAAATCTTTTGAGTCAATGGTAAATAATAGTTCATAATCCTCTCCCCCAGAAAGCGCAATTGTACTCGACTCTAACTTGAATTCTTCACAAGTATCTAAAGATTCCTGAGCTATTGGAATTTTTTCTTCATAAATTCTACACCCTAATCTTGAGTTTTTGCACAAGTGTAAAATTTCAGACGAAAGACCATCGCTGATGTCAATCATTGAGGTTGGTTTAATTTTATTTTCAATGAAAAAATCAATTACATCGTTTCGTGCTTCTGGTTTAAGTTGACGCTCTACTATATGTTTGTAATTAGAAAGATCTGGTTTACTGTTTGGATTAACTAAAAAAACTTGTTTTTCTCTTTCAAGAACTTGTAATCCTAAATAAGCACCACCTAAGGAGCCTGAAACAACTAACAAATCATTTTGTTTTGATCCACCTCGAGTTACATATCCAGATTTTGCGGGTATACCAATGGCAGTTACAGAGATAACCAATCCTTTTAAAGAGGATGTTGTATCTCCACCAACCAAATCAACATTATATCTTTTGCAGGCTAAATTAATTCCAGAGTAAAGTTCTTGTACTGATTCTAGTTTGAATCTATTTGAAACTGCCACAGAAACTGTTATCTGCTTTGCAATTCCATTCATTGCGCATATATCAGAAATCGATGCAACCACTGACTTATATCCTAAATGTTTTAAAGGAAAATACGATAAATCAAAATGCACACCTTCAACCAACATATCAGTAGTCACTATTGATTTATCAGTTTTATAATTTAAAATTGCTGCATCATCACCAACTGATAATTCAGTAGTATCATTGATAATTTCAAAATCCTTTGTGATTAAGTCAATTAAGCCAAATTCTCCAATTTGATCTAGGTTGGTTAGTTTTTTTGAATTTTCTTCCATACAAATTCCTTGTTTTGGTACAATAATTGAATTTTAATGAAATTCAAATTTAGATTATAAATATTTATTAAAGGAGTATATTTGCAGAATATGATAAAAGTCGCTGAAAAAGCTAAAGATGAGGTAACCAAATTAATGAAGCATGATGGATTCGATCCTAATGCACATTTTATTAGAGTTGGTGTTAAGAGTGGTGGATGTTCAGGACTTTCATATGAATTGAAATTTGATAGAAACTCATCGGGTGATGATAAGATTTTTGAAGATAACGGAATTAAAATTGCAGTTGATAAAAAAAGCTTTCTATATCTAGTTGGCACAATACTAGATTACTCAGGGGGTCTAAATGGAAAAGGATTTGTTTTTATTAATCCCAATGCAAATAGAACTTGTGGTTGCGGTGAAAGTTTTGCACTATAGTTATGGCTTATACAGAAGAAGAATTAAAAAAAGAACTTGAACAACAGGAGTACCAATATGGTTTTACAACTGATATTGATGCTGAAACATTTCCTGTTGGATTAAACAAGGAGATTGTTAAGAAAATATCAGCTAAAAAGAATGAACCTAGCTGGATGACTGAGTGGAGGTTAAGTGCTTTTGAAGCTTGGGAAAAAATGGAAGAGCCTGAGTGGCCAAATGTTAAGTATAAAAAGCCAGATTTTCAAAAGATTTCGTATTACTCAGCCCCAAAAACAGATCCAAAATATGAAAGTCTTGATGAGGTAGATCCTGAACTATTAAAAACTTTTGATAAACTAGGAATTTCTTTGGAAGAACAAAAAAAATTAGCTGGAGTTGCCGTTGACATTGTAATGGACTCAGTTTCCGTGGCAACTACATTTAAAGATACTTTAGCTGAGAAAGGAATTATTTTTTGCTCAATCTCTGAAGCAATTCAAAATCATCCCGAACTAGTAAAAAAATACCTAGGAACAGTAATTCCCAAAAAAGACAATTATTATGCTGCACTTAATTCTGCTGTATTTTCAGATGGGTCATTTTGTTACATTCCAAAAGGCGTGAAATGCCCAATGGAACTTTCTACATATTTTAGAATTAATCAAGCTGGAACTGGGCAATTTGAAAGAACCTTAGTTATTGCTGATAAAGGAAGCTACGTTAGTTACCTTGAAGGTTGTACAGCTCCGTCAAGGGATGAAAATCAATTACATGCTGCTGTTGTTGAATTAGTTGCTTTGGATGACGCTGAGATTAAATACTCCACTGTACAAAACTGGTATCCTGGAAACAAACAAGGAAAAGGTGGAGTTTACAACTTTGTTACAAAAAGAGGCTTATGTCATACAAATTCTAAGATTTCTTGGACGCAAGTTGAAACAGGTTCGGCAGTTACTTGGAAATATCCATCATGTATCCTTAAGGGGGATAATAGTATTGGGGAATTCTATTCAATTGCTGTAACCAATAATTATCAGCAAGCCGATACAGGAACAAAAATGATTCACTTAGGAAAAAATACTAAAAGTACTATCATTTCTAAGGGTATTTCTGCAGGTAAATCACAAAATAGTTACAGAGGTTTAGTTAGAATAGGAAATAATGCAGAAAATGCCAGAAACTTTTCCCAATGTGATTCACTTTTAATGGGGAATAGTTGTGGAGCTCACACGTTTCCCTACATAGAAGCAAAAAATAAAACTGCTCAAATAGAACATGAAGCAACAACTAGTAAAATTGGAGAAGATCAAATATTTTACTGTAATCAAAGAGGAATAGATACTGAAAAAGCCATTGCTTTAATTGTAAATGGTTTTAGTAAAGAGGTATTAAACAAATTACCAATGGAATTTGCTGTTGAAGCTCAAAAGCTTCTTGAAATTTCACTTGAAGGTTCTGTTGGATAAATTATTATTATGTTAAAAATTGAAAATTTACATGTCAGTGTTGATGGCAAAAAAATATTAAAGGGCATCAATTTAGAGGTTAAAAAAGGGGAAATTCATGCTATTATGGGACCAAATGGCTCTGGGAAAAGCACTTTATCTTCTGTTATTTCTGGGCATGAAGATTATGAAATAACCAAAGGTGATATTTATTTTAAAGATGAAAATATTGAAGATTTATCAGCAGATGAAAGAGCTCACAAAGGTATCTTCATGTCATTTCAATATCCAATAGAAATTCCTGGTGTTTCAGTTACAAATTTTATTAAGACTGCAATAAATTCAAATTTAAAAGCAAGAGGTTTAGACGAAATGCCAGCTAATAAAATGCTTTCTAAAATTAGAGAAAAAGCAAACCTTCTTGAAATTGATTCCAAGTTTTTGTCAAGATCATTAAATGAAGGTTTTTCAGGTGGTGAAAAGAAAAGAAATGAGATTTTTCAAATGGCTATGCTAGAACCATCTCTATCAATTTTAGATGAAACAGACTCAGGACTTGATATTGATGCACTGAGAATTGTAGCTAATGGAGTAAATAAACTAAGAACTGATGATAATGCTACAGTAATTATTACTCACTACCAACGTCTACTAGACTATATTGTGCCTGATTATGTTCATGTTTTGCAAGACGGAAAAATTGCAAAATCTGGGGATAAAAATTTAGCTCTAGAACTTGAAGAAAAAGGATACGATTGGATTTAAATAATAAATATGTCTCTAAAAGATAAATTAGTTTCATCATTTTTAGCATTTGAATTAGATGCTGATATAAATTCGTCTATTCACGAAATTAGATCAAAATCAATTAAAGATTTTGAGAAAATTGGCTTTCCGGACAGGAAACATGAAGATTGGAAATACACACCAATAAAAAAAGTACTAAATGAAGACCTAAAAATATTTTCTAAAAGAAGACACCTTCTAGATTTTGACAAAGTTAAGGACTTTTTTATCAGTGGAATAGAGTCATATAAAATCGTTTTTATTGACGGAATGTACGATCCTTTTTGGTCAGAAACTACACACGATGGTGTTGATATATGTATTTTATCAGCGATTCTGAACAAGGAAAAGTATTCAAAATTATTAGATAAATATTTTAATAAATTAACTAACAAAAGTGACTCATTTAGTTTGTTAAATACCTCTTTTTCAAAAGAAGGTGCTTATGTGCATGTTCCTAAAAATATTGAGTTAGCTAAGCCAATTGAAATAGTCCATATCAATACAGGAAGTGATAATTCTTTAATGTTACAGCCTAGAAACTTAATTATAGTTGAAAAAAGCTCTAAAGTTGAAATCATTGAAAGCCACTATTCAATCGAAAAAAACGGTGCATTAACCAATTCATTAACTGAAATATTTGTTGAAGAGAATGCATTTTTAGATTACTATAAAGTTCAAAATGATAACACTAGCAATTCATTGATAGATAATACTTGCATTCATCAAGAAAAAAATAGTGAAGCAAGCTGCCATACCTTTTCTTTTGGAAATAACATTACAAGAAACAACTTGAGTTTCTATCAAAATGGCAAAGGAATAAATTCGATACTTAATGGTATCACAATATTAAATGAAAAACAGCTTACAGATCATCATACACTAGTTCATCATGCTAATCCGTCATGCACAAGTCACCAAGATTATAAAGGAATTTTTATAGGTGACTCCGTTGGAGTTTTTAATGGCCAAGTAATCGTAGATAAAATTGCTCAACAAATAAATGCGTTTCAGCAAAACAATAATATAATTATTGGGGACAAGGCAGCTGTAAATACTAAGCCTCAGTTGGAAATTTTTGCTGACGATGTCAAATGTTCACACGGTTGTACAATAGGTCAATTAGATAAATCTGCCTTATTTTACTTACAAACTAGAGGCATACCAAAAAAAGAAGCTAAAGCACTATTAACTTATGCTTTTGCAAATAATGTTTTAGAAAGTGTTAAAATAAAACCTTTAAAAACAAAAATTAAAAAGATTATTGCTGGTAAATTAGGTGTTAATCTTGGATTTGAACTATAATGAATTTTGATGTTGAAAATATTAGAAAAGATTTTCCTATTCTGAGTAAGAAAATCAACAATAAACCTCTTATCTATTTTGATAATGCGGCAACTTCTCAAACACCCACAAGTGTAATAAATTCAATTTCTAATTATTACAATAATTATAATGCAAATATTCATAGGGGAGTACACTCTTTAAGTGAAGAAGCGACACAAGATTTTGAATCTGCAAGAACTAAAATCAAAGAGCATTTCAATGCAGGTGACACAAAAGAAATAATATTTACATCTGGAACAACTCATTCAATAAATATCGTTGCTAACGGATATACCGATATTTTAAAAAGTGGTGATGAAATTATTGTATCAGGTCTTGAGCATCATTCAAACATTGTCCCATGGCAAATGATGACAAAAAAAAATAATGCTAAACTAAAAGTTATCCCTTTAAAAGAAAATGGAGAATTAGATTTAAAAGTTTTTGAGAATTTAATTTCAGATAAAACTAAACTAGTATTTATAAATCATGTTTCAAATGCGCTTGGCGTAATTAATCCAATTAAAAAAATCATAGAAATTGCTCATAAAAATGGAGCTGTAGTATTAGTTGATGGTGCTCAAAGTTCCGCTCATTTTGATATTGATCTGCAAAAACTTGATGTAGATTTTTTCACAGCATCAGCACACAAATTATGCGGACCAACAGGAATTGGATTTTTATATGGAAAGAAAGAATTATTAGATCTTATTCCACCATACATGGGTGGTGGTGAAATGATTTCTGAAGTAACATTTGAAAAAACTACTTATGCAGATTTACCACACAAGTTTGAAGCTGGAACACCTAATATTTCAGGTGCCATTGCTTTTGGATATGCCCTAGATTATTTGAATAATATTGGTCTTGATAATATTAAAAAGTATGAAGACTATTTGCTAGATTATGCAACAAATAAACTTAAGCAAATTGATGGAATGATAATTTATGGTGACACTCCTAACAAAACATCGGTCATATCATTTAACATAGATGGTCTTCATGCATATGATATAGGATCTATTCTTGACAAATTTGGAATAGCAGTTAGAACCGGCCAACATTGTGCTCAACCAATTATGGATTATTTTAAAATATCAGGCACAGTCAGAGCTTCCTTCTCGTTTATAAATACTATTGAAGAGATTGATGAATTAATCAAGGCAATAACATTTGCAAAACAAATGTTAAGCTAATTCGTATCTTTGATTATCATGACAATTTCAGAGAAAGGACAAAGTTTAGTTGAAGATTTTTCTTTTATGGAAGATTGGACTGAGAAATATCAATATTTGATTGATTTATCTAAAAATCTTGCCCCAATGGATACTAAATTTAAGGTTGAAGAAAATATAATTAAAGGTTGTCAAAGTAAAGTTTGGCTTAAGGCAAGCTTTGAAAATGAATTAATAAATTTTCAGGCTGATAGTGATGCGATAATTAGTAAAGGAATAGTAGCAATTTTACTAAGTGTCTTAAATGATAGAAAACCTAATGAAATTTTAAATGCTGATTTGAGTTTTATTGATCAAATTGGACTAAAAGAGCATTTGTCTCCTAACAGAGCTAACGGTCTATCATCTATGTTAAAACAAATTAAATTTTATGCATTGGCATATAGTAAATTAAATTAATTATGGGAAAAAATATGATAGATCCAAAAGAGCTTGGAGAAACTGTAGTTAAAGTACTTAAAACAATCTATGACCCCGAAATCCCTGTAGATATTTATGAACTCGGATTGATATATGACGTATTCTTAAATGAAGATAACGATGTTAAAATTTTGATGACATTAACAACTCCTAATTGTCCAGTTGCTGAAAGTCTTCCACAAGAAGTTAAAGATAAAGTTGCATCAATTGAAGGAGTTAAGAGCGCTGAAGTAGAAATGACATTTGACCCACCTTGGTCAAGGGATTTGATGAGTGAAGAAGCTAAACTTGAGCTAGGGTTTCTGTAATGTCTTTTGAAATTAAAAATAGGGTTGCTGAAAGTTCATTAGTTACGATTGATTTTGATGAATTCATAAATAAAAAAAAAATAATTGTTTTTGATATAAAAATATGGCTTAAAGATGAGTTAATTCTAATTGAAAAGGTCTTTCGAAATAACGTGAATAATCATGATTGGAATGATTATAATAACCATTTAGTCCTAATACAATGCTCAAATAATGCTATTATTCCACATTGGGCTTACCTTTTAATTTCATCTAAACTGAAGGAAAATGGAATAAAAAATTTTATAGGATCTGAGGAAGATTATAATAATTATAGTATTATAAATTCCATTCACAATATTGATTTAAATGAATTTAAAGAAAAATCTGTTATCGTGAAGGGATGTTCCAATTACGCTAATAAAAATTACTACTATTCTTTAATTGTAGATAAAATCCAAAACGAAGTTAAATCCCTTATGTTTGGTGAAGCATGCTCGTCAGTTCCAATATTTAAAAGGAAAAAATGAAAAAAGAATTAAGTGAAATAAGAAAGAGTAAGTATTTCAAATATGTCATTTTTTTTAGATTGATAAAAAAAGTTATTCTTTTAATTATATTCCTTATTCCTTTGATTTCAACTACTCAAGAAGAAAAAGAAATTGACTCAATTGAACTGAATTCTAATTGGAAGAAATCTGGGAAATTCACTTTTCTTGGAAATCAATCTAGCTATAGTTATTGGACAGCTGGAGGTCAGACTAGTGTATCGGGAACTATTAAAGTAGATTATGATTTCAACTATGAAAATAATGGTTGGAACTGGGACACTAAAATTAATACTGCATATGGGTTAAACAGTATTGCTGGTTCAAAGTTTTTAAAAAAAACCGATGATAGAGTTGAAATTAATTCTCTTTTGGGTAAAAAATTTAGTAATAATCTGATTGGAAATTGGAGCTACTCATCATTTATAAATTTCAAAACACAATGGACAAAAGGGTTTCGATATAGCAATTCAAACGGTGAAGAAACAAAAGCTGAATTAAGTAGGTTTTTTTCTCCTGCTTATTTACAACTAGGTGTTGGATTATACTGGAGAAAATCAAAAGATTTATGGATTAACTTTGCTCCTTTTACAGGAAGATTAATTCTAGTCAACAAAGATTTTACACAAAATTTAGTTGACGGAAAAACTTATTTTGGTGTAAAAAAAGGAGAAAATAGCAGATTTGAACTTGGTGCATCTTTAAGTTCATACTATAAAGTTCAATTATTAGAAAATGTTGAGCTTGAAAATAGATTGGGTCTATATTCAGACTATCTTAAAAATGCAGGGAATATTGACTTAGATTATACAATAATTGTAATTATGAATATCAATAAATATTTGACAACCAATCTTATATTCCAGTTCATATATGATGACAACTCAATAAAAAGACTTCAGGTTAGAGAAGTTTTGGGAATTGGATTAAGTCTTGATATTTAATCTAAATCTGGATAGAGAAAATTATTATAAGGAAATCTTTTAATGTGTATTTTTCTAACCTCACTATAAATTTTCTTTTTTAAACTATCAATATTTATTTTCTTAAAGGCAGATATATATTCTCTGTTACCGTTTAAACTAAACTTTAAACTTTCAAGTTCTTCATTTGATATTTTATCAATTTTATTAAAAACCATTAATGAAGGTTTTTCTGAGCATTTTATTTGGTCCAATATAACATTAACTGATTCAATATGATCTTCGTAGTTTGGGTGAGAAATATCCACTATATGTAATACTAAATCTGATTCTGTAATTTCATTTAATGTACTCTTGAAAGATTCAATCAATTGTGTTGGAAGTTTTCTAATAAAACCAACCGTGTCAGTCATTAGAAATGGAAGATTTTCTATAACAATTTTTCTAACAGTTGTATCTAGAGTTGCAAATAATTTATCTTCAGCAAAAACATCTGATTTGGATATTAAGTTCATGAGTGTTGATTTCCCTACATTGGTATAACCCACAAGAGATACTCTGACTAAACTTCCTCTATTTCCTCTCTGCACAGACATTTGTTTATCTATATTCTTTAGCTTATTTTTTAATAAGCTTATTTTATCTCTAACAATTCTTCTATCTGTTTCAATTTCTGTTTCACCTGGTCCTCTCATGCCTATCCCCCCCTTCTGTCTTTCTAAGTGAGTCCATAAACCTTTTAATCTAGGCATCAAATATTGATACTGTGCAAGCTCGACTTGATTTTTTGCATAGCTAGTTTGTGCTCTTTGAGCAAAAATATCTAAAATAAGTCCTGTTCTGTCTATTATCTTACATCTCAAAGTTCTTTCAAGATTACCTTGCTGAGTTGGGCTCAATTCATCATCAAAAATCACTGAACTTATATCATTTTTTTTATTGTAAGCTTGTACTTCAGTTATTTTCCCAGTACCAATAAATGTTTTTGGATTTGGACTTTCAAGTTTTTGAACAAACCTTTTTTTTACGACTCCCCCAGCTGTCTCAGACAAGAATGTTAACTCATCTAAATAATCCTTTACAATACTTTCTGATTGATTCTTATTAATTACACCTATAATTACGGTGTTTTCGTATTCAATTTTTTTGTTTTCTATCAAAATTAATCCTTGAAGTATTTAAGACTAAAAGAAGTGCCATCGTACTCTATATATGAACAAAATGAAATCCAATCACCTGTGTTTAGATATTTAGAATTATTGCCTAAATCAATTTCTAAAGGATAATGCCTATGTCCAAAGATAAAATAATTGAAATATTCTTCATTAAGTTTTTCTTTGCAAAAATGATAAAGAAGCTCGTTTTCTTTATTTGAAAATTTCTTGTCATTTCCTGAAATAATTTTATTTTTTCTTGACAGATAATTTCCTAAAGAAATTGCAATATCTGGATGAAGGAAAGAAAATAATTTTTTAGTAATTACATTTCTGAAAATTAATTTTAAAAACTTGTATTTATAATCACCAGGACCTAATCCATCACCATGACCAACAAATATTTTATTACTATCAATTTGAAATTTAGTAGGCTTTTTAAGGACTTTAATATTTAATTCTTTTTCAAAATAATCCTTGACCCAACAATCATGATTTCCAATAAAAAAGAAAATTTCGATACCACTATCTGAAAGCTCAGCTAGTTTTCCAAAAAGTCTTGAATATCCTTTTGGAACTACGTGCTTGTATTCAAACCAAAAATCAAAAAGATCTCCTAATAGAAAAATCGTTTGAGCATCTTTTTTAATTAAATCAAGCCAAGAGATAAATTTAAGTTCTCTTTCAAAACTCACTTTTTGATCAGGTGCACCTAGATGGTTATCTGATGAAAAATAAATTTTTTTAGATGAGTTTAAATTTATATTAATCATTTTGAAATTCTACTTTTTCCCATTTATCATTTGAATCAAGTCTAAATGATCCAATATATATTTGGTCCCATTCATTAGGCTGAATAATTGATAAAAAGAGTTTTTGATTTGATCTTTGATACAGATGATAAACTTCACCTTTCTCAGGTTTAAAACTAAAGCTTGAATTATAAATGAGTTGATTCCATTCATAAGACTCCATTAATTTTCTATACTCTTCTTTGATTTCATCATATTTAGATGAAAAAAACTTATTTGTTTTAACAAGTTTTTCTTGTTTATAGCTAGTTAGATTTGTTGCCTTTATAGCGGGTGCTCCAACATTAGATGCATATGGAAGTAATCCTGGATTATCCGCAACCTGATCAGGTTTTTTCTTAGACATATAATTTTTTTGTAAAAATAATCATTCTATCTTAACAATTTCTCATAACAGTTAAATGGATAATCACTTTGTTTTCTGAAATATATTTGACCAAGTTTTTTATATCCTAATCCTTCATATAATTTATTGTTCTTTTCATTAACACTAAAAGTGTCTAATCTTATAGAATCAACATGTCTTGTTTTACATTCTTTTTCAATGTAATTCATTAAAATTTTTGAATATCCATTCCCTTGCTCAAAAGGCGTAATTGCTAATCGATGTACATATACGTTATTTTTTGAATCTGATATCCACTCTACCTTTTCATAAAACTCATCCATTTTATTACAAAAAGAAACACATCCAATAATTTTATCCTTTTTAAAAAGGACATACAAATTTTCATCTTCAATATCATTCAAGAAGGTTTCTCTAGAGGGGTAATCATCGTTCCACTGAAAAATGCCATTGGATATCATATGTTGGGTACACTTAGATACAATATCCATTATAGAATCAATATTTTCTATAATTGCTCTTTTAATAGAAAGTGTACTATTCAATTTCTCCTAAAAAATTTATTGATTGTATAAATGGATTTAGATAATAGTCAATTATTACTGCCAACTCACCTCTGTTTACTTTTCTATCAAAATTAAAATCAGTAAGATTCAGTGATAAATAATCTGACTTAAAATCAATTTTTTCATTGATAATTGATTCTATCCAAGTTTTTAAATCTTTTAGCATTAAACCATTTAATGGATAGGTTGATAAATCAATAAATGGGGATAAATCATTTAAAAAAAGTTCTAAGTCAACTTCATTTTCTGGATAAAACCAACTTTGGTTTGACCATCCAACATTTATTCCTTTTCCTCTTAAGATACCTGTTGAACCAATTCTCTGAAAGGCTTTGAAATGTGGGTGAGTTTTTTCGACATCAAGGTAAGGTTGTATATATCCTCCATTTTCTAAAATTAATGACTGAATATGCCTAATATTTAGTTCACTAGGCTTTTTTTTCTGTTTAATACTTTCTGAAGCAATTAACCCGGCTATTTGTCCAATTTGTAATACTACTGGCTGTAATCTAGTTGTTCCATTAACTAAATTTGAAACTGAAATTGATTTTTCTGCGACTAGAAAATTTGAATTCTTTTTAGAAATTAAACTCCCAAATGGCAGACTATATGAGGGTATTGGATAAAATGCAAGTTTTGGTAATTTTTCTTTTTCAGGATGAGCGTCATGGTGATGATCTACTGGATAATCTCCCACTAAAACCCCTGTTCTGTATAACTTATGTTTTTGATCGTATGGATTTTTAATATAATTAAGTGAAAAAGTAACCTGACCTTTAATTCTTCGAGCTTCTCGGTAATATGGAATTAATGGAAAATTATCATCTGTTTCATATTCGTCGTCACTTATAGAATAATTGTCAAACCCAAGTTCATCTTGTATATAATATAGATATCTTAATGATTTATTTTTAGCTTTTTCGAATACCACTTCTCTCTTTTCTTTACTCAACTCTATTAAATTTGAGTAATAATCATTTCCATAAATCGGCCAATTGATCATAATTTTATCATTTGGCAATTTGCCATAATTCATCATTTGCTGAGGTGACCAAAGTGCTTTATCAGATTCAGGACAATCTTTATGAGAAGTTGAACAGTAAAATTCTGAAGCATCATATCCTTCAGGTTTATCAATTTTTACTTTTTTATTATAATTCTTAAGAATCATAACAAAGGTTAAATCTTGTATAATATCATTTTTGATTTCAGGAGCAATATTTTCATCATACATTTCGTTACTATCCATTCCAACGTCATAATCGTCATCAAGCATCGGAAGTAGATCTCCTAGTTCTGTACCATCAATTATTATTTTTGAAAAAAAAGTTCCCTCTGAAGTTTTAATTTGATAATTAAAATTATTTCCATCATGATTTGAAACAGACTGAGTTGAGGTAGAATATAAAATTTTTAAGTTTTTTTCATTTTGAGTAATTGATTTTAAAATTTCATTTCCAACTTTTGGTTCAAAAAGTACATTACTCACCCATCCCGTCTTTAAAGCTTCCAAGCTACCATAGTGAGAAACTAAACTGTCTTTAAATTCACCCCAAAATCCTGAGGGTAGTTTGTAATTACCATCAATAGCACTTACACCAGCAGAAGTTAACATACCTCCTAACCAATCTGTTTCTTCGATTAGAAGAGTTTTAGCTCCGTTTCGAGCAGACTGTATTGCTGCAGAAGTTCCACCAGCTCCACCACCTACAATAACGACATCAAATTCGGATGAATCATCACATGAAAACAAAAGAATTGTAAAAAATAAAATAATACTATTTAATCGCTTCACTGAGAACGTTTCCAGTTGTTAAAATAGGAAAATTAATTCCCAAAATAGCAGCTAATGTTGGAGCAATATCCTTAACGTTATGTCTTTCATAGGAACTTCCAGGCTTAACACCTTTTCCATAAAAAATTATTGGGACATGGGTGTCATATGTAGTTGGTGTCCCATGATTTGAGGTACTTGATGATCTTCTAACCCAAAAGGGGTTTACAAAAAAAGCAAGATCACCTCTATATTTAGGATGACTGTTATTAAGAAGCATATTTATCGAGTAATTTTCATTATTGGCAACAACTTCTTCAAGATCACCAAAGTCATATACATCATATATCCATGGTTCGTTTAACAAGACTGTCTTTATTTTATTCTTTATTTCCTCGATATCTTCGTCCATTTCATTAATTTTTTCATGATTTAGAAAGACATTATAATTAGAAATATTATTTATAAATTGATTTAGTTCTGGAGCAAATATCTTACTTGAGGCTATTTTATTAAAAGGTATCTTGTTATCAGCTAAAAAATCTGGAGAATGTGTTATGGCATGGTCTGCTGATAAATAAACTAGGTAATTATTTTCTCCAATCTTTTTATCCAAAAAATTAAGAAGATTTTCAATGTCTTTATCAAGTCTTATGTAAGTATCTTGAACTTCTTTTGAGTTAGATCCAAACATATGGCCTATATAATCAGGACTACTAAAGCCGATGTGAAGAAAATCTGTATCATTATCCGTTCCAAGAGATTCATTCTCTAAAGCTTTTAGTGCAAAATCAACTAATATTTTATTTCCACCTGGAGAATATTTAATTGCGTTATAATCAAATACACCATTCTCTTTTTTAAATAAATTGATGAGGCTATGTGGAAATACTGAATTCTTTTTTCCAAGAATTTTGACCTCATACGGGTTTAAATCTGGACCACTTTCAGTGTATGTGTCAATATCATAATATGTATCCCAATTCTGAATATAACTATTAATAATTTTTTTTGAGTTAAATTTTTCTACCCATTTTGGTAATTCATCAACATAATAATTACTAGTAACAAACTTTCCATCGCCATCATCGAACCAGAAAGAAAGATTAGCAGTATGTCCACCTGACAAAACTGCAGAGCGATCCTTAAGAGCAACACTTATAGTCTTTCCTCTAAAGTTAGTAGAAACCCTATTTTCATCAGAAATAGTCGTGACCAATAAATTCTTTGGAGATTTTTTTCCTATTTTTTTTGATGTACCAACAGGCTCAACATTATTATCATCAACACAATAAATTGACTTATTAATTTTAGGATCATACCAATCATTCCCAATTATTCCATGATAATTTGGTGAAGTCCCAGTTACAACTGTAGCATGTCCTGGTCCTGTTGAAGTAACGGCATAACTAAAATGGGAATTTTTTGAAATAAACCCATTATTAATCAATCTTTTAAATCCTTTTTCACCGTACTTATTCCAAAACTTAGGAATATATTCATACTTCATTTGGTCAACTACAAGACCAACGACAAGTTTAACATCTGAACTAATTTCTTTCGATTTGTTCTGAGAAAAAGATTTAACTGATAAGAATATAAAAATGATAACTACAGAAATTCTCATAAAATTCTTAGTAAATTATGATTTTAATTCTGATTTAATGTTAAGTTATTTTAAAATTTGAAACCTATTGAATTAATTAACATTAAAATATAATAAGGAACATTAATTATTTACAATTTCTAAACTTTAAATTAAAGCAATTTTAATAATTTAAAGACATTTATTTAATAATTATTTCAAACTAAATTAATTAGATATTTTATTTACAAGTATAAATTTAAATATGAAAAAATTTATATTTATACTTATTGCCTCGTGTTCAATTTATTCTCAAAATAATAATCTTGTAACTGGTCAAGTTGTTGATGAATTAAATCAACCACTTCCTGGAGCAACAATCACACTGAATGATGATTACACAATAACTGATTTTAATGGTTTTTTTGAAATTCAGTCAATACTCAATGAAAATAATAAACTAACAGTAAAGTATTTGGGTTATACTGATAAAGTTGTTGATTTTACAATTGGTTCTTTAGATTTGGGTCAAATTATAATGACTGCTTCTTCTACAGAGTTAGCAGAAGTAATTGTAGATGGGACATATTTGCCTTCTCAAGTTCGTGCATTAAATATTCAAAAAAATTCGGCAAATATTGTAAATGTTTTGGCTTCAGATGCAATTGGTAAGCTTCCAGATAGAAATGCCGCCGAAGCTGTTCAAAGGATACAAGGCGTATCAATTGAGAGGGATCATGGTGAAGGTCGTTACGTAATTGTTAGAGGAACTCCAATAAGTTGGAATGCAAATTTAATTAACGGCACTAGATTACCATCCGTTGGTGGAACATCTAATGATACAGGTGGTGATAGAGCAATTCCGCTTGATATTTTTCCAGCTGA
>SGZB01000024.1 GCA_004321735.1 Flavobacteriales bacterium
TCATTGCCTGGCTTAACCTTATAGTTTGGTTTTACTGGATTTCCATCAACCAATATGCAATTATTTTTCGCAGCAATTTGAATTTTATTTCTTGAAGCATTTTCAATTCTATTCATTAAAAACTTGTCAATTCTCAGAGGATCTTGACCAGGATCGACAGAGAATGAAAAGTGTTCAAAAAGATTATCTTTTATATCAATCTCTTCCACAACTATTTTTTTATTCCATTTCCTACAATAAAATCAATTTTTGACTTTTTAGGCACTATTTCACCTGGAAGAATTTGTTTACTATCAATGAAAACCTTTAAAACCATATCCTTACCAATATTATCCTCATAATCAATTTCTCCAAATTCCAAATCCAGTGCAGACAGGGTAGATTGAGCATTTCTTAATGTTAGTTGAATTAAATCAGGAAAAATTACATTGCCGTAAGAGGAAGGATTTACTGTTAAATAAATTTTTCTGTTTTTCTTAACAGTTTTACTCGGCTCAGGAATTTGTTCAAGAATAGTATTTTTTTCAAAGTTAGGATTATAGAATGATGAATCAATAATCTCATATCTAAGTTTACTATCATCCATGATTTCTTGTATTTCAGAAACTTCATAACCAATCAAATTAGGAACTAATATTTTACTTGTTTGATTGGTGTAGAAAAAAAGAAAGAGTATTGACAATAAAATTATAACTGAAAAAATTACAACAGCTAAAAATATTTGCTTAATAAATAATTTACTGTAAAAGAATTTCATTGATATCAGATAGTCTTCTGTAAAAATAAGTATATTTTTGTATTTCATTAAAAGTCTTTATGAAGAAAAATATTGCAGTTCTTATGGGCGGTTATTCACTTGAACACGATATTTCTATAAAAAGTGGATTGAATGTTTTTAATTCAATTGACAAGTTGAAGTTTAATGTATTTAAAATAATTATTGAAAAAGAAGGTTGGTATTATTTGGATGATGAGAATCAAAAGTTTGAAATTAATAAAAAAAATTTTAGTGTCAATGATGATTTAAAATTTGATTTAGCATTCATAGTAATACATGGTGATCCTGGTGAAAATGGAATAATTCAAAATTATTTTGATTCTATCAGTTTTCCATACACTGGCTGCAGTTCTGAAGTATCAAAAATGACGTTTAGTAAGAAAAATTGTATTGAAAGTGTAAGTAAACTTAATGTTAAAACAGCAAAATCATTTATAATCAATAAAGAAAATGATTATGATCTTCTACAAATTTCCGATGAACTTAAGTACCCATTTTTTGTTAAAGCTAATAATTCGGGAAGTAGTTTTGGCGTATATAAAGTTTACAATAAAAAAGAATTAGAAAGTGCTGTTAGTGAAAATTTTACAATTGACAATGAAATTATATTAGAAGAATTTATTGACGGAAAGGAATATTCTGTCGGAGTTGCAAGAATCGATGGTAACACTAAAGTATTTGGTGTGACAGAGTTAATTTCTGATAATGATTTTTTTGATTATGAAGCAAAATATAATGGAAAAAGTTCAGAAATAACTCCTGCTAAAATTGATAAGGATCTTGAAGAATTAATTCATGAGAATTCAAAAAATATTTATAATAATTTAAAATTGAATGGTTTTTCAAGGATAGATTATATTGTAAAAAACGATACTCCATTCTTCTTGGAAGTAAACACAATTCCTGGAATGACTGATGAAAGTATATTTCCTAAGCAAGTGAAACTAAATAATATTAATTTAAAAGATTTATTTACTAAAATGATTAATGAATCACTAGAATCACATAATTTAGAATAGAATGAAAAGAGCAATTTTTCCAGGAACTTTTGATCCATTTACTATTGGCCACTTAGATATACTTGAGAAAAGTATGAAAATTTTTGATGAGGTAATTATTGCAATTGGAAAAAACCATGATAAAAAAACAATGTATTCTGTTGATAAACGAAAAGAATTTATTGAATTAGTAACATCTAAATATCAAAACACAAAAGTGATGATTTATGATGGCTTAACTGTCGATTTCTGTAAAAAAACAAACTCGAATTTTATTGTCAGAGGAATAAGAAATGTTGGAGATTTTGAATTTGAAAAGGCAATTGCTAGAACAAATAGAGTTCTTTCAGAAATTGAAACAGTCTTTTTATTAACTTCTGCAAAAACATCTTATATAAGTAGCTCAATAGTAAGGGATATTATAAAAAACAATGGAGATTGTAGTAAACTAATACCAAATGAAATCATTCATATGATTTAAGATATTCATCTAAAATTATCTTAATGTTTTTAAATGTTTTTTCTTTTATTTTTTTTACCTGCTTTAGATTTTTCCACTTAACACTTTTAATGCCTTCATTATGCTGAGGAATTAATTTCCCCTCATAATCAGAATACATCAAAAACCAAGATGTCTCTTTTAAAAAATATAAACCATTATTTCTAACCAAATGAAAAGTATTAGTATAAAATTTTCTAATTCTTAATCTCTTTATTCCGGTTTCTTCCGTCACTTCTCTCAAAGCTGTTTCCCTAATGGTTTCATTCTTTTCAGCTTTACCTTTAGGTAAATCCCATTTTCCTTTTCTGTGAATAAAAAGAATTTGTTTTTTTGAATTTTCAACTATTCCCCCGGATGCAAAAATCACTTTTATTTTAGTTTTAAAAATCTTTAATAACTCAGGTTTTCTTGAATGAAATAAATTAATTTTTTTATGTTTTCTAAGTTTTTTTAAGATTTCTTTCTGCTCTATGCTAGCAAGTAAAAAAGTATTTGTTTTGTCTAAAACCTTAGCCTTAGAAGTTAAATTAATTTGAAAACGATTAAGGAAAACTTTATACATTTGTTTTGTGATTGAAAATATTCAGGTAGCTAAAGATATTTCAAAACATTTGCTACAAATTAATGCAATTAAATTGAATCCAAAAAATCCATTTACATGGGCATCAGGAATTAAATCTCCTATTTATTGTGACAATAGATTAATTCTTTCTGAAGTTAATGTCAGAAAGTACGTAACCGAAAAGTTTTGTGAACTAATAGACAACAAATTCAGTGATGTTGAAATCATTGCTGGTGTTGCAACAGGAGCTATAGGTATTGGAATGTTGATTGCCAATCAGTTAAATAAGCCTTTCATCTATGTAAGAGCTAATAAAAAAAGTCACGGAAGAAAAAATTCTATCGAAGGCAAATTTAATCCAAATGAAAAAGTATTAGTCATCGAAGATCTAGTAAGTACTGGTATGAGTAGTTTGAATGCATACGATACATTAATAGATGGTGGATTAAATGTGCTAGGAATGGTGAGTATTTTTACTTACGGTTTTGATGATGCAATTTCAAATTTTGAAAAAAGAAATATTTCCTATTATTCGTTAAGCTCATATACATATCTTTTAGAGTCTGCTCTGAAATCAAATTATATTAATAAAAATGAAATTAATTTTTTATCTCAATGGAGAAAAGATCCAAAAAATTGGAAATAAATGAATTTAAGTAGAACTACTGATATAATTAAATTTAAAGCTTCAACTGTTTATAATTATCTAAATAATCCAATTAATTATGAAAGTATTCTTGCTGATGAGATTAGTGAATTTTCAATGATTGATGCAAAGTCATTTGCAATTAAAATAGGAAGCCTTCCAAAAATATCTCTTGAACATAAATCTAACGTTTTAGAACGTTCAACAAGCTTGAAATCTAAAAATGAAAAATTATCCTTTGTTTTTAATTTTAAAGTGAGTGAGATTGACGAAAGTTCATGTAATATTGAAATTAATTTCAAGGGAGAATTTTCATCAATGATGCAGATGATGATCAAACCGCCAATGAATAAATTTCTCGATGCAATTTCAAAAAAAGTTATTTCAATTGACTTCAGTAAATAAGTTCAATTTCTTGATTTTTAAATTTTAATTTTTTTCCATCAATTTTAACAACTAGCATACCACCACTATTAATATCTATAATTTCTCCCTTAAAAACGTTTCCTGAAATCCTGAACTTTTTTTCAATATTATATCCATATAATAATTCCAAATATTCCCTCTTCAATTTATTAAAATTTGAGTTATCAAGATAGTTTCTAAAATTTTCAAATTCAGAAATTATTTTTAATGATATTTCATCCAAATTTGAATGACTGTTAATTGAATTTAAAATTGATGTGGCATTAATTAAATCACCAAAGTACGATTGGTTGACATTTAAGCCAATACCAATTATAGATTGAGTTATATCTGTTTTTTTGATATTTAATTCAATCAAAATTCCACATAATTTTTTTCCATCTGACAATATGTCGTTTGGCCACTTTACACTTAATTCTTTTAATCCTATATTTTTTAGAACCTTTACAAGTAATAAGCTTACTATTATATTAAGTTTAAAGTTATTTGCAACATTTATTCCTAACTCCTTAAAAATAAAGGATATACAAACATTTTTATTTGGTTCAGATGACCAGACTTTACCCATTTGTCCTTTACCTAAAGTTTGATTGAAAGTAATAACTGCTATCTCTTTATCTTGAATACTATCTTTAATTTTTTTTATATATTCATTTGTAGAATCGATGGCATTAAGTTTGATTAATTTCATCTGTAGATAGATTAGAGTGCAAAGTACGGATATTACAGTTACAAATGTTATCAAAGGCATTGAAAAAGTTAAAGGAGAAAACATTTGTATTTTAGATTTTACTGAAATGGATAATTCTGTTTGCAAATATTTTGTTGTATGTGATTGTCAGTCAAATACACAGGTTAATGCAATATCTAATTCAGTTAAAAAAGTTGTAAGTAAAAATTTAAATGAAAAACCTTTTCAAATAGAGGGTTTAGAAAGTAAAAATTGGATTTTGATGGACTACGTAGATGTTGTTGTTCACATTTTTAAAAAGGAATTTAGAGAAATATATAAGTTAGAAGATCTATGGTCTGATGCTAAAATTATAAGATTAGAGGAGTAATTATGGATAAAAAAAGAAAAAACATTAAACAACCAAAAAACAATACTTATTGGATGTATGGATTAATCATTTCAATATTTATTATTTTTTCCTACATAGGAAATGGTGATAATTTTAGTACAACAAAACAGATTAATATATCAACATTTGAAAAATATTTAAATGCAAGTGAAGTTTCAAAAGTTACAATTATTAACAAAACTTTAGCTGAAGTTACTTTAACTGATAACGCTTTATTAAATGAAATTCATAAAGATGTTTCTAAAACAAATTTAATTGGTCAGAGAAACACACTTGGCCCTCACTACACATTTGAGGTTGGTGATTTAGAACTATTTCAAAGAAAATTAGAGTTAGCGGAATCCAACGGAATAATATTTAATTATGAATTCAAAACAATTGAAAGCAAATGGTTAGATGTACTAATTGGTTTTCTGCCTCTGTTAATTTTAGTTGGATTATGGATATTTTTTATGAGAAGAATGTCAGGTGGCGGAGCTGGAGGAGGTTCACAAATCTTCAGTATAGGAAAATCAAAAGCTAAATTATTTGATGAGAAGAATGATACTAAAGTTACATTTAAAGATGTAGCTGGACTTGAAGGAGCAAAAGAAGAAGTAAAAGAAATAGTTGATTTTTTAAAAAACCCTTCAAAATATACCAAGTTAGGAGGTAAGATTCCAAAGGGGGCTCTTTTAGTAGGTCTCCCTGGAACAGGTAAAACATTGCTTGCTAAAGCAGTAGCTGGTGAAGCCAAAGTTCCATTCTTCTCTCTTTCAGGTTCTGATTTTGTTGAAATGTTTGTAGGTGTCGGAGCATCTAGGGTAAGAGATCTTTTCAAACAAGCTAAAGAAAAATCACCCGCAATAATTTTTATTGATGAAATTGATGCAATCGGTAGAGCGAGAGGAAAAAACAATATTACAGGATCAAATGATGAAAGAGAAAATACATTAAATCAATTACTAACCGAAATGGATGGTTTTGGCACAAATACTAATGTAATTGTAATGGCTGCAACTAACAGAGCTGATGTACTAGACAAAGCATTAATGAGGGCTGGTAGATTTGATAGACAAATTTATGTTGATCTTCCTGACGTTAGAGAGAGAAAAGAAATTTTTGAAGTTCACTTAAAGCCTATCAAAAAAACTAGAGATTTAGATATTGACTTTTTATCTAAACAAACTCCAGGTTTTTCTGGGGCTGATATTGCCAATGTGTGTAATGAAGCAGCATTAATTGCAGCTAGAAAATCGAAAAAATCAGTTGGAAAGCAAGATTTCCTTGATGCAGTTGACAGAATTATAGGTGGTCTAGAAAAAAAGAATAAAATTATTTCACCCAAAGAGAAAGAAACAATTGCTTTTCATGAAGCAGGTCATGCAACAGTTAGTTGGATGCTAGAACACGCAGCTCCACTGGTTAAAGTAACAATAGTTCCGAGGGGAAGATCATTAGGTGCCGCATGGTATTTACCGGAGGAAAGACAAATTGTTAGAACAGATCAAATACTAGATGAAATGTGTGCAGCACTTGGAGGTAGAGCTGCTGAAAAAGTAATTTTCAATAAGATTTCTACCGGAGCTTTGAGTGATTTAGAAAAAGTCACAAAACAGGCTAGATCTATGGTAACTGTATATGGTCTAAATGATAAGATTGGTAATCTTACATATTATGATTCGTCAGGTCAAAGTGATTATAATTTTTCAAAACCCTATAGCGATTCAACTGCTCAAATAATTGATAAGGAAATATCTAACATTGTAGAAACTCAATTCAAAAGAGCAATAAGTCTTCTAAAAAAACATAAAAATAAATTAACTGAATTAGCTAATTATTTACTTGAAAAGGAAGTTATTTTTAAAGAAGATCTTGTTAGAATTTTCGGTGAAAGACCATTTCAAGAGTTAAAAGTTAAAAAGTAAAATTAATCTTAATTATTGTTATTTGTTAAGTATAAATTATCTTTATACAAAACAACACCTTTTGAGAAAATTCTTTAAAAATCTTTTAAAACCTCAAAAAGATAATGCTGAAAGTCAAATTGAAGAGGATTTTAAATATTTACCCTCTAAAGATGATTTAGTAGAAGAAAAATTCACTAAAAACTTTACCAATAATGGTGGGAAGTTTTTGTACGCTTCAAACAAAGATGAATTTCAAGAATATTTTAATACTGTAATTAGTGAAAATAAATGGAATAATAAATCAATTCTATGTCTTAATGAAAACTTTCTTAATGATTATATAGAAAATGTTCAATTAGAATTTAATAAAACTAATTTGAACTCTCACATTCTTGTAACCTCCTGTGAATTTCTTGTAGCAAATGATGGAAGCATACTAGTATCAGCCAAGCAAATTCAATCATATAAGATAAAAGATATACCCAATAATATCGTTGTATTTGCTAAAACTAGTCAACTTTCTGAGACAGTAAGTAAAGGTCTAGAAGGAATTAGAATAAAATATTCTAACAACTTGCCATCTAACATAACATCAATCAAAAATTTTAATGTTGAAGAAAAAGAAAAATTAAATTTTCTTACATACGGAACAAGTAGCAAAAACTTATATCTAATACTTTTAGAAGACTTATAGAATGGAGAATATACTTAATAGAAGCATAATTGCACTTGGATACTCTTTTGTTTTTCTATTTTGTCTTTTTTTTGATCAGGTTTCTTTTGAAATATTAGGTTTAATTTTAAGTATTATTGTTTTATTTGAATTTGTGGAAATCACAAAACTTCCTAAAAGAACATTAATTATTGGATTATTATTTTACTTGATTCTAAATTTTTTTATTGGCGAGAATAAAGTTATCAGCAATGTTTTTTTGACAATATCTATTGCTGTTAATTTATTTTTAATGTTCTCCCTTTTGATGAAAAAATCTTTTAGGTTTAGTAAAGTTCAAAATAGTTTTTTTCTATTATCGTACTTAGTTCTTTCACTTTACTTTTTATTTTCAATACCAACACTTTCTAATTCCTATAATCCTCTCTCAATTTTATTTTTACTTGTAATAATATGGTCTTCAGATAGTGCTGGTTATTTTTTTGGAATTAAATATGGTAAGAGAAAATTGATGGAATCCGTATCTCCTAAAAAAACAGTTTTAGGTTTTGTGTCAGGAATACTTTCTTCAATAATTGTTTCAATAATTTTTGCTTTGATTATAAATTTTGAAAATATATTTGAATTGATTTTAATAGGAATATCAATTTCTTTTATTGGTTCTATTGGCGATTTAATTGAATCAAAATTTAAAAGACAATATGCTGTAAAAGATAGTGGTAAAATTCTTAAAAGCCACGGTGGAATGTATGATAGACTAGATAGTATAATATTTGTTGCACCCTTTGTATATTCATTATATAATTTTAAAATATTGTTATTATAAATGTTTCACAAGGAAGGACATAAAATTATTATACTATTCTTATCAATTACTATAATTGATATTTTAATTGTTGAATATTTTATCGAAAATTCTACTTTAAAAATTTTTATACAAATTTTAAGCCTTCTTATTTTAGTACTAATTCTCCAATTTTTTAGAAATCCAAAAAGAAATACTGTAATTAGTGATGATAAAATACTATCACCAGTCGACGGAAAAGTAGTTATAATTAAAAAAGTATTTGAAAAGGAATATTTTAAAGATGAAAGATTACAGATTTCGGTATTCATGTCGCCAATTAATGTTCACGTAACCCGTTATCCTTCGTCTGGTGAAATTGTTTTTAGCAAATACCATCCTGGAGATTACTTAGTAGCTTGGCATCCTAAATCATCTGAGAAAAATGAGAGAACAACTATTGTATTGAAAACAAAAACTTTTGGAGAAATCCTATATCGTCAAATAGCAGGAGCATTAGCTAGGAGAATTGTTAACTATGCAAAAGTTGGAGCAAATGCAATTCAAGGTAAAGATGCTGGATTTATAAAATTTGGATCTAGAGTTGATCTTTTCTTGCCATTAGATTCAAAAGTAAAAGTCAAATTAAATCAAAAGGTTATTGGGGGAGAAACGGTAATTTCTAATTAGTATGATTTTTTAAAGTTTCTTTAATTAGCCTAATTTTTTCTACAACATCCTCAAGCTTTTTCCTCTCATTTTGAATAACATTTTCAGGAGCGTTATTCACGAACTTATCATTTGATAATTTTTTTTCAATAATCATTTTGAATCCGAGATTGTATTCCAGCGATTTTTCTAACTCTTTAATATTTTCTTTACTAATTTCCTCTTTATAATCAAAATAATATCTGTACTTACCGACTAAAACTGATGTTAATTCATCATGACTTTTTGATGTATTAACAATTTTACAGCCAGTAAGTTTATGTACTACTGAAGCAAAACCAATATCAACAATATTATTGTCATGGAAAATCATAAACTCTTCTTTAAATGAGATATTCTTGGTCTTTTTAAATTTTCTAATATTTGAAACAACATCAATAACATGATCAAAATCATTTATTAAATTAATATCTATTTTTTTGAATTTTGGCCACGAAGACTCATCATTGATAGATCTATTTGTCTTATTTATTTCACTAAATAATTCTTCGGATAGAAATGGCATAAATGGATGAAGAATAGTTAAGATTTCAGAAAAATATTTTTTAGTAGACTCAACTGATTTTTTTGAAATAGATTCCCCTGAACTTGGTTTTATAATCTCAAGAAATATAGAACAAAAGTCATCCCAAACTAATTTATATATTAACATTAAAGCATCTGATATTCTAAATTTTTCGAAGCAAAAGTTAATCTCTTTTAAAGTGGACCGAAGCCTATTCTCAAACCACAATAAAGCTTTTTCGGAGTGATCAGAAATTGAGCTACTCTCAGAAATATTAAAACCTTCAATTAGCCTGTATGCATTCCATATTTTGTTGGAAAAATTTCTTCCCTGTACACAGAGGTTTTCATCAAAAAGCAAATCATTTCCTGCAGGAGCTGAAAAAAGCAAACCAATTCTCACACTATCAGCACCATACTTATTTATTAATTCTATAGGATCGGGACTATTTCCTAATTGCTTAGACATTTTTCTTCTCTGATTATCTCTGACAATTCCAGTAAAATAAACATTCTCAAAAGGTTTCTGATCTTTTAACATGTAGCCACTAACCACCATCCTAGCTATCCAAAAAAATATGATATCTGGACCAGTAACTACAGTTGATGTAGGATAATAGTAATTAATTTCTTCATTATTTGGGTTTCTAACACCATCGAAAACACTTATTGGCCACAACCATGATGAAAACCATGTATCTAATACATCATTATCTTGAACGATGTTATCAATTGTAATGTTTATTCCTTTATTTTTAAAATTTAAAACTGCTTCTTCAATATTCTTCGCAACAACATATTTTGAAGAATCATTTTTTAGATAATATACAGGTATTCTGTGTCCCCAATAGAGTTGTCGAGATATATTCCAATCTCTTACGTTATCCATCCAATATTTATATGTATTTACATATTTTTTTGGGTGAAATTTTATTTCATTGTTTAAAACAGATTCAAGCGCTGGTTTAGACAAATCTTTCATTTTCACAAACCACTGTGTTGAAATTTTAGGTTCGACAACACAAGAAGTTCTTTCAGAAATTGCTACGTTGTGCTTATAATTTTTTGTTTCAACTAGTAATTTTTTTTCATCTAATTCCTTTACTATTTTTTTTCTTACAACAAATCTATCCATTCCCTCATAATGTAAACCATATGAGTTCAAAGTACCATCGGGTTTAAAAACATCTATAATTTCTAAATCATTTTGCTCACCAATAATAAAATCTGTTTCACTATGAGCTGGAGTTACTTTTAAACATCCTGTACCAAATTCCTTATCAACTAGTTCGCTAGAAATGATAGGTATAATATTATTACAAATTGGCACAATTACATTTTTTCCTATCAATTTTTTATACCTAATATCTTTTGAATTAACAGCAATTGCAGTATCCCCAAAAATAGTTTCAGGTCTTGTTGTTGCAATAACTAAAAAATCATCAGAATCTTTAATTGGATATTTTAAATGGTACAAAGTAGAATCAACTTCTTTATAATTAACTTCTTCATTTGATAAAGTTGTTCTTGCTTCAGGATCCCAATTAACCATTTTCTTTTCCCTGTAAATAAAACCATCATTGTAAAGCTTTATGAACACATCAATTACAGATTCAGACATGTCTTCATCTAGTGTGAATTTAGTTCGATTCCAATCACATGAACATCCAATTCTTTTTAGCTGATCTAATATGATACCGCCGTGTTTATGAGTCCATTTCCAAGCATGATCTAAAAATTCTGTTCTTGAAATACTGTGCTTATCAATATTTTTTTGCTTCAGCATATTAACAACTTTAGCTTCAGTAGCAATAGATGCATGATCAGTACCAGGAACCCAACATGCATTCATTCCATCAAGCCTCGCTTTTCTAATTAGAATATCTTGGATTGTATTATTAAGCATATGACCCATATGTAAAATACCAGTAACATTTGGAGGAGGAATAACAATTGTATACGGTTTTTTATCATTGGGATATGATGAAAACTGATCATTATCATCCCAAAATTTAAACCATTTTTTTTCTACCTCTCCAGGATTGTAAATTTTATTTAAAGCCATTACTTAGTTTAGCAAAAGTAACCAACTGAATAGATATATAAAAGAGATGTTATTTTTTTGTGTTAGCATATTTAATATTAATTTTAATAATATAAAATTCAATTATGAAATTTAAAATTTCAATGCTTTTTGCATTAATAATTAGCTTTTACCTCAATGCTCAAGAAAACATAGCTCAAGTAGAATTTGAAACTAAACAGATTGATTATGGTGATATTGAATTCGATTCAGATGGCAAAAGGGTTTTTAAATTTAAGAATGTTGGTACTGCACCACTAATTTTTAACAGAATTTCTTCCTCATGTGGATGTACAGTTCCTAAAAGACCTGAAAAACCAATTCAACCCGGTGAGTCAGGAGAAATTGAAGTTGAATATGATACTAAAAGAGTTGGAATTTTCATGAAAGCAATTACAATCAACTCAAATGCAAAAACCCCTAACATTATCCTAAGGATTAAAGGTAAAGTCTTAGAAGAAGAAAAAGAAAAATAATTTTTTGAAAAATTCTTTAAAAAAATTAAACTCATTCGGTGTAGAATCCTTTTGTAATGAAATCTACATCATAAAATCCTATGAAAATTATCTTCAGATAAAGCAAAATCTAAAAGAGAAAAAAATTATTATTCTTGGTGGAGGAACTAACATTCTTTTTAAAACACAGAATCTTGACTATACAATATTAAAAGTTGATATAGAAGGAATAGAAATTATTGAGGATTATGATGAAAATATTATTGTTTCAGTAGGTGCTGGAGTCAACTGGGATGATTTTGTTTCATGGTGTGTCAAAAATAACTACGGAGGAGTTGAAAATCTTACATTAATTCCAGGAAATGTTGGTAGCGCACCAATTCAAAACATAGGTGCCTATGGATCTGAAATAAAAGATGTTATTTACAGTTGTGAAGGATTTTATTTAGAATCATCAGAACATAAGATTTTTAATAAAAATGAGTGTGAATTTGAATATAGATCTTCGATTTTTAAACAAAAACTTAAAAATAAATTTTTAATATCTAAAGTGAATTTTAGACTATCGAAAAAAAATCACAGAATCAATACTAGCTACAAAGCTTTAAGTGATAAATTAATTGAAAAAGGAATTAAAGATCCCAGTATTTCTGATATCTCAACCTTAGTTAAAGAAATTAGGGAGAGTAAACTACCTAACTATAATCAACTTGGAAACGCTGGAAGTTTCTTTAAAAATCCAGTTTTGAAAAAGAAAAATTTTGAAAAAATTACCAATAAATATTCATCTATGCCATTTTATAAAATGTCTGAAAATGAGTATAAGTTACCAGCAGCTTGGTTAATTGAGAAATGTGGTTTTAAAGACATTTGTGAAAATCAAGTTGGAGTTTATAAAAATCAATCATTGGTGATAATAAACAAAGGCGGGGCAACTGGTTCAGACATTTATAATTTTTCACAAAAAATAAAACAAGAGGTTAAAAATAAATTTGATATCTTGCTTGAGGAAGAGGTAAATATCATCTAAATGGAAATTTATATAATATCAATCTTACTTTTAACTTTAGCTTTTGCAGGAATTTCGATAAAGATAATTTTAAAAAAAAATGGTAAATTTTCTGGAACATGTGCCAGTAATAGCCCTTTTATAAATGATGAATCAAAACCCTGTGGAATTTGTGGAAAACTTCCTGAAGAAACAGACTGTAAAAAAGAATCAGTTAATCTTAATTAATCAATCAATTTTTAATGACTAAAAAATTTTCATTTGACAATTTAATGAATGAAAATTGGGATTACGTGTATGGCTATATTTTAAAGCAAACCAATAATACATATCTGTCCGAGGAAATCACAATTCAAGCATTTTCAAAAGCATTTGAAAAAATTGACTTATTTGATGATAATTATTCATTTAAAACATGGATAGTATCAATTGCAAAAAATCATTTAAGAGATACGATTAGGAAAAAGAAAATTTCATTTAAAAATTTAGATCAAATTGATAGTAATATATATAAATCACATGATGATCCTGAGAAAAACCTCATAGCTAAAGAACGTTTAAGTGAATTAAATAATAAAATTGAAGAACTTAAACCTATGTACAGGGAAATTCTAAAATTAAAATATATTGAAGATTATTCTCTTAATGAAATTTCAAAAAAACTTAATCAACCAATTAATACAATTAAAATTAAAATTTTTCGTGCAAAGAAAATTTTGAATAAATTAATAGAAGATTAATGATAAGATTTTTAAAAAAATTAGGGCCAGGATTACTTTTTGCTGGAGCAGCAATTGGAGTATCGCATTTAGTCCAATCCACAAAGGCTGGTGCTGAGTTTGGTTTTGGGTTAATTTGGGCATTGCTATTATGTAATTTTTTTAAATATCCATTTTTTTTCTTTGGAACAAAATATGTTCATGCCACTGGAAATACACTCTTAGACGGTTATAAAGAAATTCATAAAAGTGTTTTAATTATATACTTTGTTCTTTCTCTTGTAACAATTTTCACGATTCAAGCTGCTGTAACTATTGTCACAGCAGGTTTAGCAATAGAACTTTTTGGTATTACTGAAAACATCACAATCTGGGCTGTTATTATAATAATTATTTCTTATTTGATATTAGTTATTGGTAAATACAAGTTACTTGACAACCTAATAAAAGTTATCATTCTAATTTTAGGAATTTCAACTGTTATTGCAGTAATTGTTGCTTCATCAAATAATGAAATTAATATTTCATATAGTCAAATAATTCCAAATGAAATGGACGGGATAATATTTCTAGCTGCTTTTATGGGATGGATGCCAGGACCCTTGGATATTTCTATATGGCAGTCAATATGGACTAAAGAGAAATTGAAAATTGATAATAATATTAATTATAAAACATCAGTTTTTGATTTTAATGTTGGTTACTTAACAACGGTATTCTTGGGTTTGTGTTTTGTTGGATTAGGAGCTTACGTAATGTTTGGATCTGGTGAGAAATTTTCAGATCAGGGAGGTGTTTTTGCAACACAATTAATCAATTTATATACAACTAACCTTGGAGATGGAATGCTTTTCTTTATTGCAATAGCTGCATTTACAACAATGTTTAGCACCACCATAACTTGTTTAGATGCATCCCCAAGGGCAATGAGTAAAACAATAAATCTTCTGAACTTTAATAAGTTAAACAGCTATGAATCTTGGATATTAATATTGTCAATTGGAACCATTTCAATTTTTGTATTTTTTGTTTCAGAAATGGGAAGTCTCGTTAAAATTGCCACAATTCTTTCATTTATCACGGCTCCACTTTACGCAATAATTAATTATTTACTTGTTAGTGGAAAACAGATACCTGAAAAATACAAGATCAGTTTAACAATGAAGATATACTCAATTCTTGGAATAATTTTTCTTTCATTTTTTTCAATTTGGTATATAACTCTACTATAATTTTAGTATAAGTAGTATATTTGTTTCTTAAATTAAATTAGAATTTTAAATCTTGAAATCAGGGAATTCAAACATAACAAATACAGTCTTAGAAATTAATAGTGAAAAAGCTGTAAAGTTCAAAAAAAAACCCAATTGGATTAGAGTAAAACTACCTACTGGAAAAAAATATTCTAACCTCAGATCATTAGTAGATAAGTATAAATTAAATACTATATGTTCATCTGGAAGTTGCCCAAATATGGGCGAATGCTGGGGTGAGGGGACAGCAACTTTCATGATTTTAGGAAACATATGTACTAAGTCATGTGGATTTTGTGGAGTAAAAACTGGTAAGCCCGAAACTATAGATTGGGCTGAGCCAGAAAAAGTTGCAAAATCAATTTCAATAATGAATATTAAGCATGCTGTAATTACATCTGTTGACAGAGATGATTTACCAGACAAAGGATCTATAATTTGGGCAGAAACAGTTAGAAGTATTAGAAGACTTAACCCTGGCATAACTTTAGAAACATTAATTCCAGATTTTCAAGGAATTGAAAAACACTTGGATAGATTGGTTATGGTAGCTCCTGAAGTTATTTCTCACAATATTGAAACAGTTGAAAGATTAACAAGAGAAGTTAGAATTCAATCTAAGTACCAAAGAAGCTTAGAAGTATTAAGATATTTAAAAGAAAGTGGTGTTAATAGAACAAAATCTGGTTTTATGCTAGGATTTGGCGAAACAGAAAAAGAAGTCATTCAAACAATTCATGATTTAAGAAATGTTAATGTAGATGTAATAACCATTGGTCAATATCTTCAACCTTCAAAAAAACATCTACCAGTAAAGAATTTCATAACTCCAGATCAATTCGAAAAATATAAAAAGATAGCATTAGATCTTGGATTTATTCATGCCGAAAGTGGACCTTTAGTAAGATCATCATACAAGGCTCAAAAACATGTTAATTAAAATTAATTTAATACTTCTTTGATAGTAGAAAGAAAATCTTGTTTTCCATCCAAGAATTTCACTTCAATATCAATATAAAGTAGATTGTCGATCTTAAACTGACTTAACTTGTAATAATCTTTTTTAGTTGTTAAGATTATATTATTTTTTGAAGTGGCTAAAATTTTATTCACATCTATCCTTGAATAATTATAGTGATCTGGATATTCAAAATGATTAAAAATTACATTATTCTTTTTTAAATATTCTTTTAGTGGTTGTGAGTTTGCGATGCCAGTTACTAACGTTAATTTAGAATTTTTTATCGATTTAAAGGAAACTTCTTTAAAACCAAATAATATTTCAGAATATTTGATTTGTGAAAAAAATAGAGTTTGTATTTTTTTTGGATTTATTTGATTTTTAATCTTATTAGCATCAGCTTTATTAAAATCCAAAGGACATTTAGTTACAATAATAACGTCTGCTCTATTAATATTATTCCTAGATTCTCTAAGGTTTCCGTAAGGCAGTAAATAATCTTTATAAAATAGGTTATTATAATCTGTAAGAACTATGTCTAAGTTTCTTGAAATTTTTCTATGCTGAAAGGCATCATCTAGTAAAATTAAATTAGTATTGTTTTCAGAAATTATCTTTTTAGCACCCTCTACCCTATCTTCACAGGCAAATACTGGAACTTCTAAATGATTTGATTTTATAAGAAAAGGTTCATCACCAACTATAGATGGATTGTCACTATTTTTTATCTCAATGAATCCTTTTGATTTTCTATTATAACCTCTACTTAAAACAGAAATATTATAATCTCTTTTAAGATTATCGATAATAAAATCTACCATTGGTGTTTTACCTGTACCTCCAGTCGATAAGTTTCCTACTGAAATTACAGGAACATTAATTTTTTCTGATTTCAAAAAATTACAATCATATAATTTATTTCGCAAGTCTGTAACAAATTTGAAAATGATTGAAAGAGGAAATACTAAAAATCTAATTACAGACATGAGACGAAAATATAAATTATATTTGATTAAAAATAAAGATGAAGCTTTCAGAAATTATTGGTGTTATAGAAAAATGGGCTCCGAAAAAACATGCCGAGGATTTTGACAATGTGGGGCTTTTGGTTGGAGATTCAGACTCTGAAATTAGTAAAGGACTCATTACTTTAGATACAACATTAGAGATTATAGATGAGGCAATAAGTAAAGATTGTAATCTTATAATCACATTTCATCCATTAATATTTAATCCTATTAAAAAAATTAATTCTGATGATAGGATTAATAAAATAATCATTCGTGCTATAAAGAACAAT
>SGZB01000025.1 GCA_004321735.1 Flavobacteriales bacterium
GATTTAAGTAAAGTAACAGGGACTGGTGAAAATGGAAGAATAATTAAAAATGATTTGAGTGATCTAAGTCCTGCATTAGAAACCACAGAGAAGAAGATTCAAATTCATGAAAATCAATCTCCGAAAGTAGATGATTTAATCAAAGAGGAAACAACTATTGTTCAAAACTCCACTATGAGGAAGGCAATTGCTAAAAATTTAAGTAAATCTAAGTTTACTGCTCCTCATTACTACCTTTCTGTTGAATTTAATATGGACAATGCCATAGCTTTTAGAGAACAGTATAATTCTATACCTGACACAAAAATATCTTTTAATGATATTGTAGTAAAAGCTTGTGCAGTAGCATTGAAAAACCATCCGCAAGTTAATTCTCAGTGGAATGATGAAAAAATAATCTTAAACAACAACGTTCATATTGGTGTTGCAGTGGGAATTGAAGATGGTTTAGTTGTTCCGGTCATTAAAAATGCAGATAAAGAATCTTTACATTCAATCAATAGTAAGGTAAGGGACTATGCCGTTAGAGCAAAATCAAAAAAATTAAGGCCTGATGAAATTGAGGGTAGTACTTTTACAATTTCTAACTTAGGAATGTTTGGTATTACAGAGTTCACATCTATAATTAATCAACCCAATTCTGCTATTTTATCTGTCGGTGCTATTGTTAAAAAACCTGTAGTAGTTAATGATAAAATAGTCGTAAGCAATACAATGAAACTAACTTTAGCTTGTGATCATAGATCTGTCGATGGAGTAACTGGTTCGTTATTCCTTCAAACCCTAAAAGGATATATTGAAAATCCTGTAACAATATTAGTTTAAATCTTAATGAAAACTGCATTAATTACAGGTACAAGTTCTGGTATAGGTTTAGAGCTAATTAAGAAATTTGATAAAGAAGGTATTAGAACAATTTCTTTATCTAGATCTAACATTATTACAGATCATGAGTTTTCTTCAAGATTAACGCACATTAATTTTGATATAACGATTGAAGACGATATCAAAAAAGTAGTAGATTTTTTAAGTTCTAATTCGTTGCAAGTAGATTTTTTAATCAACAATGCAGGAAAATTAGTAAATAAACCTTTTTTAGATCAGACTCAAGTTGATTTTAAATCTACTTATGATGTAAATTTTTTTGGAATTATCAGGTTATTACAATCACTTTTTCCATTCTTTAAAAAAGATTCTCATATTGTAAATATTAGTAGTATCGGTGGTATTGGAGGGAGCTCAAAATTCCCTGGTTTAGCTTCTTATTCTAGCAGTAAAGGAGCATTAAATATTTTAACTGAGGTTCTAGCAACAGAATTTAAAGATGGTCCTTATTTCAACACTTTGTGTTTGGGTGCTGTTCAAACTCCCATGCTTGAACTTGCCTTTCCTGGATATAACGCTGAAGTAAAACCCAAAGATATGGCTCAATTTATATTTGATTTTTCTACTTCAAATCCTTTACTTTTTAATGGAAAAGTGATTCCTGTTTCGATCTCTAATCCATGATAAAAGAATTAGAAACTTATATTCCATCAAATCTAGTTGTATATGTAAGATCATTAGTTGAAAATGAGACCATTGATTTTAAATTGGTCAATCAAAGATCAACAAAACATGGAGATTTTAGGTATAATAATGATAGATATACAATAACAATAAACAAAACTTCAAATAAATACAGGTTTTTACTCACTCTTATTCATGAGCTAGCTCATTTTTTTGTATTTAAAAAAAATAGATTAGCAAAACCTCATGGTTTATTATGGAAACAAAAATTTCAATCTTTATTAAATCCAATTCTCTATAAAGAGTATTTCCCAAGTAATTTACTTTCTGAATTAATTGATCACATGAAAAATCCAAAATCTAGTTTTTGTTATGATATTAATCTTTCAAAAAAACTGGATTTATATGATAATGTAAATGATAATGTATATCTAGATCAGTTGAATGATGGAGAGATTTTTAATTATAGAAATTTAGGCAAGTTTAAAAAAATAAATAAAAGAAGAAAAAGATATCTTTGCTTAAGAATAGATAATGATAAAAAATATTTATTCTTAGGGAGTACAAAAGTTAAACTATGAAAGTGGTAGCAATTAGTGGTTATTTTGATCCAATACATGTTGGTCATCTTGAATATATAAATATGGCTAAAAAATTAGGTGATAAACTGGTTGTCATTGTAAATAACAATTATCAATGTGAACTTAAAAAAGGTAAACCTTTCATGGATGAGAAGGATAGGGTGACCATTGTTTCAAATCTAAAAAATGTTGATGAAGCTTTTCTTTCTATTGATAAAGATAAAACCGTATGTGCCTCTTTGGAAAAAATTAAGCCTGATATTTTTGCAAATGGTGGTGATAGAAAAAACTATGAAATTCCTGAATCTGTTATTTGTAAAAAATATGATATAAAAATTATTGATGGCCTTGGAGATAAGATCAGAAGTTCATCCGATTTAACGGGACTTAAAGAAATAAAATAATGGAAACTAAGTTTGATTTTAATGATGGCTCAAATGATGAATTAAAAAAGAATGCATCAGGATTATTTAAATCAATTAATATTTTATTAAAAAGAGTTTTTTCGTTCCAGAATGAAGTTGACAAAAACATGGTTGTCAATTCAATTAAATCGGACATTTCTATGCGTGGCACAACAGCATGGATTTTAGTTTGTTCAATATTGATAGCCTCTGTAGGTTTAAATGCTAACTCAACTCCAGTTGTTATTGGTGCCATGTTAATTTCACCTCTAATGGGTCCAATATTAGGACTAGGATATTCTATCTCCACAAATGATTTACAAACCTTCAAAAGCTCAGTAACAAACTTTTTGGTAATGGTTATTATTAGTGTAGTGACAGCATTTATTTTCTTTTCTGTTTTTCCACTTAGAGAAGAATCATCTGAACTACTTGCTAGAACTAGACCTGATATTAGAGATGTTTTAATAGCATTTTTTGGGGGGCTAGCATTAATTATAGCTAAAACTAAAAAAGAAAATTTAAGCTCTGCAATTTTTGGTGTTGCTATTGCAACTGCTCTAATGCCGCCGTTATGCACAGCTGGTTTTGGTTTGGCAATACAAAATATTGATTATGCTCTTGGTGCAATGTATCTTTTTTCCATTAATTCAATCTACATAATAATTGCAACATATTTGGTACTTAAATTTTTAAGATTTCCTTTAGTTAATTATACTAATGCCACAAATAGAAAAAATATAAACAGATATATTTCATTTACCTCACTCTTAATAATGATCCCAGCCATAATAACTTTCATTAATGTTATGAATGAAAGTAAATTCAACGCTCAAGGAAAAGATTTTATTTCAAAAGAATTAAAAGGGCTATCAAATTATGATTATTTAAAAGGTGTAACATCATATAATTATAATCAAGGAGATGATCCTGAAATAGTTATCAATAATTATGGTCAAAAAACTATTTCAGATGATTTTCTCGATGTATTGAATAATAAAAAAATGGATTATAGTGCATTGAAAGATGTAAAACTAATTATTAACCAGGGTTCTACTAATTCAAATACATTTATTAAAGAACTCAGATTAAGAGATTCTATAGACTTAGCTAACAAAAGTGATGAAGTAAATAAATTGAGTCTTGAAATTGAAGCATTAAAAAATCTTAGTAAAGAAAAGTTAATATTTGAAAAGATTTCAAATGAAGCTAATCTGATATATCCTGATTTAAAAGAGTTTGAGATATATGAAAAATTAGGTACAAATTTTAATTCAACAAGTAAAGATTTAGTTGTAAGAGTAAAATGGGATACCTTGTTGAATACACTTGAAAAAAATAAATTAAATATAAGTTTGAAGAGATGGCTAGAGTTTCAATTTGATAATAGAAGCTTTATTCTCGAAAACTAATTTCCCTTTAATTTTTGTACTAGTTTTGAGGAATAAACAAATTCATTAACCTCTCTGTTGCCAGAATTCAGAATAGATTTATTATTACCCTGCCAGATTTTATTTCCATTCTTTAAAAAAATAATATTTTCACCAATTTCGATAACTGAGTTCATATCATGAGAATTTATAATTGTAGTAATTCCATACTCCTTGGTTATCTCATTTATCAATTTATCGATTACTATAGCAGTCTTTGGATCAAGACCAGAATTTGGTTCATCGCAAAATAAATACTTTGGATTCATAACTACTGCTCTTGCTATTGCCACTCTCTTTTGCATTCCGCCTGATAATTCTGAAGGAAGTTTATTCAATGAATCTGACAAATTTACTCTTTCTATAAATTTTAAAGCTCTTTTGTTTTTTTCATCAATATCTAGTTGAGTTAACATATCAAGAGGAAATCGAACATTTTCAAGAACGTTTAATGAGTCAAAAAGAGCACTCCCTTGAAATACCATTCCCATTTCTCTTCTAAGCTCTAATTTATTGTTTGAGTCCATTTCTGATGAATGAATACCATCATATGAAATTTCACCAGAATTAATATTATACAAGCCAAGCAAGCATTTAATCAAAACAGTTTTTCCTGATCCACTTTGGCCAATAATTAGATTAGTTTTTCCTTTTTCAAAAACTGTATTAATATCATTAAGAATATAATCTTGATCAAATTTTTTATGTAATGAGATAACTTCGATCATATCATGCTAAAAGTAATTGGGTTATTATGTAATTGATGATTATAATAATAATAGAGGTCCAATAAAAAGATTGTGTACTTGCTTTTCCTACATCAAGCGCACCACCTTTTAGGTGGTAACCGTGAAAGGCTGGAACTGTTGCTAGAACAAATGAAAAAACAAGAGTTTTTACGTAAGAGTAAGTTACATGATAACCGTTAAAATCGGATTGAATGCCTTCAATGTAGGCTTCAGTGGGAACACCAGTTAGTTGCATTGCTAATAACCCTCCAATTATACCAAGAAACATTGAAATTGTTATAATAAATGGGTATAGAAGCATCGCAATTATTTTTGGAAAAACAAGATAATTCAATGAATTGATACCCATCACCTCCAAAGCATCAATCTGTTCAGTAACTCTCATAGTTCCAATACTTGAAGTAATATAAGAACCAACTTTTCCTGCCATGATGATTGAAATAAATGTTGGAGCAAATTCAAGAATAACAGACTGTCTGGTTGCAAAACCAATTAAAGTTTTTGAAAGTAAAGGACTTTCTAAATTTAAAGCCATTTGAATTGCTACAACTCCTCCAATGAAAAATGATAGGATTGAAACTATTGGAATTGAATCTAATACCAAATCATTAATTTCTTTGAAAATTTGTTTATATAAAATTTTTCTTTTGCAATACTTTGAAAATGATATTCTGATCATCAAAAAATATTTTCCAATGTCAGTTATATATTTCATCTAAACTTGATAAGTAATTGCATTAACATTCATCCCAGCTCCAACACTAGCGAAAATTATGATGTCGCCTTTATTGACTTCATGTCCTTTAAAATTTTCTCTTTTTACTAAATCGTATAGTGTTGGAATAGTTGCAACTGAGGAATTCCCTAAAACATCAACACTAATTGGAAGTATATTTTCAGGAACATTCATTTTAAATAATCTGTAAAAATACTTCATTACTGCTTCGTCCAGCTTTTCATTAGCCTGATGTAAGAATATTTTTTTTACATCATGAATAGTTTTTCCACTCATTTCAAGACATTCTTTGAGAGCATCAGGAATGGTCGATATGGCAAATTCATAAACTTTTCTACCATTCATTTTTATATGCTTATTTAATGAATTAGATTTTGGATCATATGATTCTGCACAAAAAAGATAAAGTGCCTCTTTTTGAGCGCATGTTATTGTCTTGTGTGAAAGAATCCCGCCTTTTTCATTGTTTTCTTCGACAATAGTAGCTCCTGCTCCATCGGCAAAAATCATGGAATCCCTATCGTTATTATCTACAGTCCTGGATAGAGTATCTGTTCCAATCACTAAACACTTTTTTGCGATACCAGCTTTAATGAATGCAGATGCATGGATAACACCCTCTAGCCACCCAGGACATCCAAATATCAAATCATATGCAACACAATTAACATTTTTAATATTCATTTTATGCTTCACCATAGTTGCAACTGAGGGTAGAGCTATGTATTGATTTGAACCGTATTCAACATCACCAAAATTGTGCGAAACGATTATGTAGTCCAGTTCTTCTTTATTAATTCCTGCAGATTCTATTGCCTTCAATCCCGCTTCTGCAGCTAAGTCAGAAGCTTTTTGATCATTATCGGCATATCTTCTTTTTTGAATCCCTGTAATTGCTTGAAATTTATCAATTATATCTTTATTGGAATTAGGGTAAGGATTTCCATCTTTATCAAAAAAATTGTTTTTTATGAAATCTTTGTTTTCAATTATATTATTTGGAATACAAGATCCAGTTCCTGTAATTTTTATTGACATTATTTTTATTTAGTTGTTAAAATTAAGAATTAATTTTCTATATAATTTTCAATAGGTGAGCAAGTACAAATTAAATTCCTATCACCAAAAGCTTCATCAATTCTAGTTACTGTTGGCCAAAATTTATTTTCTTTTACGAAACTAAGTGGATAAGCTGCTTGAGTTCTAGTATAATTATAATCCCAGTTGTCAGCAGTAATCATTTCAAGTGTATGAGGTGAATTTGTTAAAACATTGCTTGATTCCTCTTTTTTACAGCTTAAAATTTCAGATTTAATTGAAATAAGTGCATCACAAAATCTATCAATTTCCCCAAGATTTTCACTTTCTGTTGGTTCTATCATCATTGTGCCTGGTACAGGAAAAGACACAGTTGGAGCGTGAAATCCATAATCTATTAATCTTTTAGCAATATCCATCACTCCAATATTGTGTGATTCTTTAAACTCTCTACAATCAATAATCAGCTCATGAGCTGATCTTCCTTCTTCACCTTGATATAATATTTTATAATCTTTCTCTATTCTTTTCTTAATATAATTTGCATTTAAAATTGATATCTCCGTTGCCTTCCTAAGTCCATCTGGCCCCATCATTTTTATGTATCCATATGAAATTAAACATGCCATAGCGGAACCCCATGGAGCAGAAGATATAGCCTTAATATTAAATTTTGAATTTTTTTCTCTAACACTTTTTGGCAGAAACTCTGCTAGATGTTCTGCAACACATACCGGTCCAACACCAGGCCCACCTCCTCCGTGTGGAATAGCAAATGTTTTATGAAGGTTTAAATGGCATACATCTGCACCAATTAAAAATGGATTTGTTAAACCAACTTGTGCATTCATATTTGCTCCATCCATATAAACTTGACCACCATTACTATGAATTGCTTCTGTTATTCTCTGTATTGATGATTCAAAAACACCATGTGTTGATGGATATGTTATCATTAAAGCGGCAAGATTTTCAGAATGCTCTTGGGCCTTTTCAATCAACTCACTTTCATTGATATTACCGTGTTTATCAGTTCCAACAACAACAACTTTCATTCCCGCCATAATTGCAGAGGCTGGATTTGTTCCGTGAGCAGAAGCTGGAATCAAGCATATATTTCTATGCTCTTGATTTTTACTCTTGAAATATGCTCTTATTAGCATTAATCCAGTGTATTCACCTTGAGCTCCTGAATTTGGTTGAAGTGTTGTAGAGTGAAAACCAGTTACTTCATTTAGTTGTTTCTCTAAAAGGTTTAAGACTTTGAAGTATCCAATTGCTTGGTCTAAAGGGGCAAATGGATGTATGTTGTTCCAATTTGACCAACTTAATGGAAGCATTTCTGCAGCAGCATTAAGTTTCATTGTACACGAGCCTAAAGAAATCATAGAATGATTTAATGATAAGTCTTTTCTTTCTAGCTTTTTAATATATCTCATCATTGATGTTTCAGATTGATGAGTATTGAAAATAGGATCTTCTAAAAATTCAGATTTCCTCTTGTACTTATTTAATGAGTTGTTTTCTTCATTATTCTTATTAAATTTTGTGGTGGATTTACTTGCAACTTTAAATAAGTTGTAAATAGCTTCAATGTCGTTAGTTTCCGTTGATTCATTAATTGAAATTGACAGCTCCTCATCATTGATGTAGTTAAAATTTATCTGATTTTCAATTGCTAATTTTTCAATTTTATTTTTTGGAAATTTTATATGTAAAGTATCAAAATAACATTCATTAATTACATTTATATCAATCTTTTCTAGGTTATTTTTGAGAAGATTCGCTAAGCTATTAATTTTAGCAGCAATATTTTTTATTCCATCTTTTCCGTGATAAACTGCATACATGCCTGCCATAACAGCTAACAGTACTTGTGCTGTACAAATGTTTGACGTCGCCCTCTCTCTTTTAATATGTTGCTCTCTTGTCTGCAGCGCCATCCTAAGAGCTTTCGTGCCAAGCCTATCTTTAGATACGCCTATTATACGACCTGGAATATGTCTTTTGTATTTTGATTTAGTTGCAAAAAAACCAGCATGAGGGCCTCCGTAACCAAGCGGAATTCCAAATCTTTGAGATGTTCCTATCACAACCTCACAATTAGTTAATGAAGGCTTTTTAAGTAGAGCTAATGACATTAAATCAGCTCCTACAACAAATTTTATATCAAAACTTTCAAGTTTTCTTGAAATTCCTTCAATATCATTTATATTTCCATATGATGAAGTATACTGAGTAAAGCATCCGAAAAAGCTATCATCAAAAACATAATCAATAGAATTGCCAATAATAATTTCAATTCCCAGTGGCTCAGCTCTTGTTTCAATAACATCGATTGTTTGCTGAAAAGTAGACTCATCAATGAAAAATTTATTACTAGCATTTTTAATTTTTTCTCTAGACCTTGTCGCAAAGAGCATGCTTAAAGCTTCTGCAGCAGAGGTTCCCTCATCAAGAAGAGAAGCATTTGCTAATTCCATTCCAGTTAAATCACAAATAACTGTTTGATAATTTAGCAGTGCTTCAAGTCTTCCTTGAGCTATTTCAGCTTGATAAGGAGTGTAAGCAGTATACCAGCCAGGATTTTCAAGGATATTTCTTTGAATTACTGGAGGAAGTACTGACTGATTATAGCCTAATCCAATGTAAGATTTAAACTGTTTGTTTTCATGCGATAATTTATGGATATGATTAAGAAATTGTGATTCGCTGAGTGCAGGTTCTAATTCAAGGTTTTTATTAAGTCTAATATTGCTTGGTATTGTTTGAGAAATTAATTCTTCAATTGAATCAACACCAAGGTAACTAAGCATAAAATTTTTATCATTTTCATTTACGCCAATATGTCTTTCAGAAAATTTCATAAACAGTTTAAAAGTATGTATTACAAATAAGTGTAGCTAATTTAAAATCTTAATATTTGTGAAAGTTTTTAACGGAATTATTGACAAATTTATTCTTCAATTTTACTCTGATTCACTTTATCTTCAAGTTCTTTTTTGTATTGAATAACTTTTTTTAATAATTCGCTGTTTGAAGAGCCAAGGATTTCTACTGCTAAAATACCAGCATTTTTTGCTCCGTTGAGAGCAACTGTAGCTACTGGAACACCACCTGGCATTTGTAAAATAGATAAGATTGAATCCCATCCGTCAATAGAATTTCTAGACTTTACTGGAACGCCAATCACAGGAAGTGGTGTGATAGAAGCGACCATCCCAGGAAGATGAGCAGCTCCACCTGCACCAGCTATTATGACATTTATTCCTCTTTCATGTGCATTCTTACTGTATTCCATCATTTTTTCAGGTGTTCTATGAGCAGAGACAATATTTATTTCATAATCAACTTTAAATTCTTTAAGTATATCTTCAGCTTCCCTCATAACTGGATAATCAGATTTACTTCCCATAATAATACCAACTTTAGCCATTGTTTATTGATTTTACTTTAATAGTGTTTTTAAAATTTTTAGCTTTTGTGTAAGCATCTTCAAAGTTATCACAAATTATTGTTATGTGTCCCATTTTTCTATTAGGTCTAGTTTCTTCTTTCCCGTAAATATGAACATATGATGAATCATCATTTAAGGCATTATCAAGGTTAGAGTAAGTAACTTTTCCAAAAGAATTTTCTTCACCAACCAAATTCAACATAATTGCATTGCCTTTTTGCGAAACATCAGCGAGTTCTATACCTAGAATAGCTCTAATATGTTGTTCGAATTGACTTGTATTACAGGCATCTAAAGTGAAGTGACCACTGTTATGTGGTCTAGGTGCAACTTCGTTTATAAAAATTTGATTGTCTTCAGTTAAAAACATTTCAACTGCTAGAAGTCCGATTAGGTTAAATTTTTCAGCTATTTCAATAGCAATTTTAATAGCATCATTTTTAATTTCTTCTGAGATATTTGATGGGCTTATAACAAATTCAACTTGATTAGAAATTTCATTAAACTCCATCTCAACAACATCAAAATTCTTTATTTTTCCTTTGGAATTTCTCGCTACTATCACAGCAATCTCTTTTTCAAATGGAATTAGTTTTTCTATGATCATTTCACTTTCTGGAATATCATTTAAATCTTCAACCGACTTTAATATTTTTACTCCAAATCCATCATAACCAAACTTTGTTTTTTTCCAAACACAAGGAAATTCAATTTTACCTTCTTTAATTCCATTTTTAAGATCATTAACATTACTGTAGAATGAAAAATCAGCAGTTGGTAATTCATTTCTTTTATAAAATTCTTTCTGACTATTTTTATCTTGAATAATTTTAAGTGTTTCTGGCTTAGGATAGACAGTAATACCTTCTTTTTCTAAATCAAATAAAGCTTGTGTATTAATGTGTTCAATCTCATATGTTATTAAATCACATTTCCTTCCGAAGTTGAGTACAGTTTCATAATCTAATAAATCACCAACATAAAACCCGTTACATATATTCTTACAAGGTGAATTTTTATTTGAATCAAGAATAGAAATATTTAAACTCCATTTATTCGTTTCATTAAGTATCATTTTACCTAGTTGACCCCCACCAATAATTCCAATTTTTTGACTAAAAATGCTTCTTTCCATTCGCAACAAAAATACGTTAATTTAATTTGAATTATGTCAATTTTAATAAAGCTTTACAATTGGTATATTTGTGTAATTAAAAACAACATGTTAAATCTAATTCTTTTTGGCAAGCCTGGTTCTGGTAAAGGAACTCAAGCCTCTTTAATAAAAAATAAATATAATTTAGTTCACATTTCTACTGGTGATGTATTTAGAAAAAATATGTCTAATAAAACTGATTTAGGAATGCTTGCAAAAGGATATATGGAAAAAGGGGAACTTGTTCCTGATGAGGTTACAGTTAATATGCTTAAAAAAGAACTAGAGGATCATTTACCCTGTGAAGGATTTATATTTGATGGTTTTCCTAGAACAAGTTATCAAGCTGAAAAATTAGATGCATTACTTACTAAGTATTCTCTCAATATTCATTTAACTATTGCCTTAGATGTAGATAATCAGACTTTAATTAAAAGATTACTGAACAGAGGCAAAAGTAGTGGAAGAGCTGATGATCAGAGTGAAGATAAGATTAACAAAAGATTACAAGAGTATGATAAGAAAACAAAACCTTTGATTGAATTTTACACGAAACAGAATAAATATAAATCAATTAATGGTATAGGAGAAATGGATGATATTACCGCTAGAATCGTCAATCTATTAGATAATTATTTAAATGACAGAGGATAACTTTGTTGACTATGTTAAAATTCATGTATCATCTGGTAAAGGTGGAAGTGGGTCAACTCATCTAAGGAGAGAAAAGTACGTTGCTAAAGGAGGTCCAGATGGAGGTGACGGTGGTAGAGGAGGTAACATAGTTTTTGTTTCTGATAAAAACTTGTGGACACTATATCATTTCAAATTTAAGAAGCATTTTAAGGCCGAACAAGGACACAACGGAAGTAAGTCTCGAAGTTCAGGTGCTAACGGAAAAGACGAAATTATCAAAATCCCTGTTGGAACTGTTGTTAAGGATTTAGAAAGTGGTGAAATTTTATTTGAACCAATTTCTGATAATGAAGAAAAAGTTGTCGTTCCTGGAGGTAAGGGTGGACTGGGTAATTGGCATTTTAAATCTTCAACGAATCAAACTCCTAAATATGCTCAGCCAGGATTAGAAGGACATGAAAAACAATTGTTACTAGAGCTAAAAGTTTTAGCTGATGTTGGCTTAGTTGGATTTCCTAATGCAGGTAAATCTACACTTTTAAGTGTTATTACAGACGCAAAACCAAAAATTGCAAATTATGAATTCACAACCCTAAAGCCTAACCTAGGTATTGTTAGGCATAGGGACTTTAAATCATTTGTTGTTTCGGATATTCCTGGTATTATTGAGGGAGCTTCTGAGGGTAAAGGATTGGGTCATCATTTTTTAAGGCATATTGAGAGAAATTCTACTTTACTTTTCTTGATTTCATGTGAATCAAGAAATGTAATTAAAGAATATCAAACTCTCTTAAATGAATTAAAAAATTTCAATAGAGAATTGTTAAACAAAGAAAGGATAGTTGTTATTTCTAAGAGCGATTTAATTAATCAAAAAGAAAGACTAGCTATAAAAAATAAACTTAAAACTAACTTGCAAAAAATAGAATCTCATTTTATTTCAGCTGTTACTTTAGAAGGGATTGTTGAATTAAAAGATTTGATCTGGAATAAACTTAATTCATGATAACTGGAAGAGTTCATTTTATTGCAATTGGAGGAAGTGTAATGCATAATCTTGCAATCGCACTTAAAAATTCAGGTTGTATTGTTTCTGGGAGTGATGATAAAATTTATAATCCATCACGTGATAGACTTCTAGCCAATGATTTATTTCCTGAAAAAGAGGGTTGGTTTCCTGAGAAAATAACTAATGATATAGATTATGTTATACTTGGAATGCATGCAAAAAAAGATAATTTAGAACTTATAAAGGCCCAAAATATTGGTTGTAAAATATATTCATATCCTGAACTAATCTATGAAATTTCACAAAATAAAACTCGAGTTGTAATAGGTGGTAGTCACGGTAAAACTACTGTTACATCCATGATTTTGCATGTATTAAACTCACACAATAATGTAATTGATTATTTATTGGGTGCGAGTATCGAGGGCTTTGATAATATGGTCAGTATTAGTGATTCAAGTGATTTTTTTTTAATTGAAGGAGATGAATACCTAAGTTCACCAATCGATTTAACGCCTAAATTTCATAAATATAAAGCCAACATAGCAGTTATAACCGGTATTGCATGGGATCATATTAATGTCTTTCCAAATTTTGAAAACTATATTTTACAATTTGAAAAATTTATTGAATCAATTGTTGATGGTGGAGTTTTAGTGTATAATGAAGAAGACGTTTTACTAAAGAAATTAGTTTTAGAGAGTAATAAGCCAATAAGAAAAATTGCATATAGTAAGTGCAATCACTTTAATATTGATGGAATAACATATTTAGAGTCTGATGAGGGTGAAATTCCAATAAAAATTTTTGGTAATCATAACCTTTCTAACTTAGGAGCAGCTCAAAAAATATGTTCGTTATTAGGAATATTTGAAAATGATTTTTTCAATTCAATTTCAGAGTTCAAAGGAGCCTCTAAAAGATTGGAATTAATCTACAGAGATAATACTAAATCAATCTTTAAGGACTTTGCTCATTCACCAAGTAAACTCCTTGCTTCTTTGAATGCAGTTAAAAACCAATTTTCCAATAAACAGATAATTGCTCTATATGAACTTCATACGTTCAGTAGCTTTCACTCAGAATTCATTAAAGAATATAATGGTTGTATGGATGGTGCTGATATTAAAGTTGTTTATTATGATATTGAAGTTTTACAAAAAAGATCAAAAACAATAATTAGTAGAGAATTAATTCAAAATTCTTTTAATGATAATGAAATCATAGTTCTAAATAACAAAAAAAATCTTTCAGATTTTATTAAAGATATTAATTCCGAAAACTATATATTGCTTTTAATGAGTTCAGGAAGTTTTTCATCCGTAGATTTTTTATCATTAATTAATAGATGAAAAATTTGAAAAATATTTTTTTTGATCTTGACCATACAATATGGGATTTCGAAAAAAACTCTGCTTTGACTTTTGAAAAACTATTAAAAAAATATAAAGTCAGAATCCCACTAGAAAGGTTCCTAAAGATCTACATCCCATTGAATTTTGAATATTGGAAATTATACAGAGAAGAAAAAATCACTAAAGAATTTTTAAGATATAATAGATTAAAATCTGCATTTGATAAGTTAGAATATGAAATTTCTGATGAAATCATTAATTTAATTTCAGATGACTATATTAAATATTTGCCAAAAAATTATCATTTAATGCCAATGGCGTTAGAAACTCTAGATTATTTAGTTAATAAGTATAATTTATATATTATTACTAATGGGTTTAAAAATGTTCAAAAAAACAAGATTAATTCATCTGGAATTAGTAAATATTTTAAAAAAGTATATGATTCAGAAACAGTAGGAGTAAAGAAGCCAAATCCATATATTTTTGAATATTCTTTAAATGATTCAAAATCAAAAAAAACTGATTCTATAATGATAGGTGACAGTTATGAAGCTGATATTAAAGGTGCGCTTGATTATGGTTTGGAAGCGATTCATTTAATTGCTCATGGTGAAAAAATTCACTCAGATTGTAAGATTATCCACAAACTGGATGAGCTTATGAAAATATTATAATTCCTTTGTTAGTTCTGAAATAAAAATACCTGTTGCAACTGAAACATTTAGAGACTCAACTTTTCCTTTCATAGGAATCATAAGAATATTGTCACTTAAACTTAAAATTGATTTTGAAATTCCTTTACCTTCTGATCCCATAACTATAGATGTTTTTCTATCAAATTTGTAATCATAAATTGAATTTTCTCCTTTTTCATCCGCAGAAACTATTTTAATTTCATTTGCTTTTAATAGAAATATTGCATCTTTTATGTGGTCAACTTTGAATATTGGAATATTAAAGATCGCACCAGATGAAGATTTAATTGTTTCTCCATTAATTGGAGAGCTTCCTGACTTTGAAATAATTATACCATTAATTCCTAGGCATTCTGCAGTCCTTACTATTGCTCCAAAATTTTTTGTATCAGTAACACTATCAAGTATTAAAAAATTAAAATTATTATCAATAATAGATTTTTCAAGAGAATTCAAATCTAAAGTTTTGATAGGAGAAATAGTTGCTACTATTCCTTGATGATTACCTTTTGTTAGTCTATTTAACTTCTCAATTGGAACAAAAGAAATTTGAATACTTTTTTCACGTACTTTTCTTTTGATGTTTTCCATGAATTGATTGTCTCTATCAATATAGACTTTATCAATTTGAACGTCATTTTCTAAAGCTTCGAAAACTGTTCTTTTTCCAAAAATGATATTAGATTCAGGCATCTCTATTTAGAAAAGTGATTAACCAACTTTATAAGATCATCTTCATCTTTAAGATCTATCTTATTTTGTTTTCTAAATAATTTATATTCCTTTTCATTAAAAATTCCAAGTAATGACATTTTTTTGTGACTCTTAGGAACTTCAATGTAATTTCCGTTTGACTTAATGAGGTATAGATGTGCTTCTTTCCATTTTGCTTTTTGTTTGTTTTCTGAATAACCAGAACTTGGAGCTTGGATTGCTCTTTCATTTGGTAATTCCAAAACCTTTCTTGGTAGAAAATAAAGACTAAGGTCTTCATTCACAACAATATCTTTTAAAATTGCTAAATCACCCTTTTCACCTAGCATTACGTTGTGCATGTTATATCTTTGCTCATCTAAATAAATTTCAACATTTTCATTGATAGATATCGGTGTGATCTTACCATCATTATTTTTAATTTCAAAAGTTTGATTAAAAATATCTAACCTCAACATAGCTTCATATTTTTTTCCATCTTTAAATTCAATAGATCCTTTTTTAAATTTTTCAGACAGATAAGTATTTCCAGTAGCTTCTATATTTTTTGAGTTTTTTAGTTTATCAATGACAAATATGTCCCCACCTCTCAAAATTTTATCCTCTGTTAAGTCAGACATTGAAGAATAGTTTGAGACTTGAGCTTCAGTATTTTTTATAAAAAGCAAAAAGCAAATTGTAAAAATTATTTTTTTCATATTTCTAATATCATAATAATATTTAATATCATAAAAAAAAGCGCCCTTTTAGGGCGCTTAATTTATAAATATAATGTTTTACTAATTACTTAGTATCCCACCAGATTTTTGTATCCTGATTATCAGGTCCTTGAGCAGCAACTGCAGCATCATAACTTGCTTTATTAGTTGCAGCTACCTGTCTTGAGTAACCATTTCTTACTGGTACACCAGTTCCTGTAATAGCAGCTACTGGTGGACTTAGTACTGGAAAATCATATCTTCTCCACTGAGTCCATCCTTCGTATCCTTGTAAGAACATGTCTACCCAGACTTCCATAGCTATATCATTCATTGATGATACATTAACAGTTGCAGCATACGCAGTAGCATCAGAAGCAGATGCACCCCATCTAATACTTGATGATTCAACACCTAATCTTACCCAAGTTTGAGTATCACCTATACTATGCCATCCTCTTTCATAAGCTTCAGCCATCATGAAAGCAAACTCAGAATAAGTAAAGATCCATCCTCCTTGTCCAGTTCCATTATAAATAATAGCATCGTCAAGCCCAGAAATTTGAGTTTCTAATACACCAGGGTTTTCTAATCCATATTCTAAGCCTACATAAGTTCCAGAGGCGGCAG
>SGZB01000026.1 GCA_004321735.1 Flavobacteriales bacterium
GGTAATTTTTTAAAAGAAATATACCCTAGAATTTCAATATTTATTCTTCTACTTTTAGTGTTCTTTGATATTATTTCAAAAGTAAATTTTGTCTGGTACCTCACTGGGTTTTATTACCTGCGTCTTTTGATAATGATTGTATATTCACTAAAATTATATACTCCAAATTTTTATTTCAAGCTACCTGCTAACACAAAACAAATACTTTCATATTCAATATATATTTTTTTAGCTGGGTCTGCAGCGAGTATTTTAATTGATATTGACAAGTTTATGATTCCTCAAAAAGAAGCAATAAGTCAAACTGCATTTTATGCTGTAGCTGTATTTATTGCCACAGTTGTTGAGATACCAGGAAGAGCTATGTTTCAAATTGTAAACCCCTTAGTAGCAAAAGCTTTAAACGCAAATAATTTCACTGAATTAAAGATGCTGTATAAAGAAAGCTCATTGAATCTTCTTATAATTTCAGGACTATTTTTTTTACTCATCAATTTGAATATAATTCCATTTTATGAATTAATGGACAATCCATCTTATGGAACTGCTGTTTGGGTAGTTTTGATGATTTCTTTAAGCAAATTGATTCTTATGAGTTTTGGATGTGGTCCTGCAATTTTAGCAACTTCAAAGTTTTATAAAATTACATTGCCCTTTTCTATTGGAATGGCTTTCTCAGTATATTTTTTAAATGATTATTTAATAGATTTAATGGGAATTAACGGGGCAGCGCTATCGACACTTATTGTTGTTGCTCTTTTTACTTTTTTAAAAATTATATATATAAAATCTAAATTGAATTTATCCCCATATAGTTTTAACTCAGTTAAAACATTATTAATCATTGGATCATTATTTTTAATTTTTGAAAATATTTCTTTCCCATTTAAAGGAATAAGTTTAATAATTATTAACTCATTAATCATTGGGTTGGTTTACACTTTAGCTGTGTACTATTCAAACCTTTCAGGCACATTAAATAAATTTATAAGGAATATTTTAAGAAAGCTTAGATTTTAAATGAGAACAAAGTAACGACTTCTTTTCTTTAACTAAGTTTTCTACAGTTCCTGTGTATACTACATCACCTCCTTTTTCTCCACCGTATGGGCCAAGATCAATTACATGATCAGCAGATTTTATTAAATCAATGTTGTGTTCCACTACAATAATGGAGTGTCCAAACTCTATAAGAAGATTGAAGGATTTTATTAGTTTTTTTATGTCATGAAAATGTAATCCTGTTGTGGGTTCGTCAAAAATAAACAGGGTGTTTTCTTTATTGTTTCCTTTAAGCAAGAAAGAGGCTAGTTTAATTCTTTGAGCTTCACCACCTGAAAGAGTAGATGAAGATTGTCCAAGCTTGACATAACCCATTCCAACATCAAGTAAAGCCTTGAGTTTAATAGCTATTCTTTTTTGATTATGTTCGATAAAAAAATTAGAAGCATCTTCAATAGTCATATTTAGAATGTCATCAATGTTTTTATTTTGGAACTTGACTTTTAAAACATCTTTTTTAAATCTTTTTCCTTTACAAGTTTCGCACGGCAGAACAATATCGGACATGAATTGCATTTCAATCTTAATGGTACCCTCTCCTTTACAACTATCACATCTTCCTCCATCTACGTTAAAAGAAAAATGTTTCGGTTTAAAAGAAAATTGTTTTGAGGTATTTTGAGCAGCAAACAAATTTCTAATTTCATCGTAAACTTTGAGATAGGTTGCAGGATTTGACCTGGAGGACATGCCAATAGGGTTTTGATCAATATATTCAATTGAGTTTATTAAATCGATGTTTCCTTTTAATTCTGAAAATTGGCCAGGTTTTTCTTTAAAATTTCCTTTTAACCTTTGCAATGCAGGATACAGAATTTTTTTAACTAGGGTTGTTTTTCCACTACCTGAGATTCCTGTTATACAAACCAACATTTCTAGAGGAAAATCTACACTTATGTTTTTTAAATTATTTTCTCTACAACCTGTTAAAGTAATTTTATTTATAATTTTCTTTCTAGATTCAGGAACAGGGATTTCCATTTTTCCAGTAAGGTATTTTGCAGTAAGAGATTCTGTTTTTACTATTTTATTTAAATTTCCTTGACCAACAATTGTTCCTCCCATAGAACCAGCACCAGGACCTAAATCTATTATATGATCTGCTGCATTAATAATATCTTCATCATGCTCAACCACAATAACAGTATTACCAAGGTTTTTTAGGTTAACTAAAATTTCAATTAGTTTTTTTGTGTCTTCAGGATGTAAACCAACACTAGGCTCATCTAAAACGTAAATTGAGCCAACTAGTGAGCTTCCAAGAGAAGTGGCCAAATTAATTCTTTGAGTTTCACCGCCTGAAAGAGTATTAGATTTTCTATTTAAAGTTAAATATTCAAGTCCTACTTTTGTAATGAATTCCAGACGCGAAACAATTTCTATTAAAAGCCTTTCGCTTTTTCCTTTTGAAACTTTATCTAATTTAATCTCTTTAAAAAACTTCAAAACTTTTGAAATTGGCATGTCAACAAGGTCTGTAATAGAAACTCCATTGATTTTAACATAGCTTGCTTCTTTTCTTAATCTTTTACCTTTACAACTACTACAAGATGTCCTTCCTCTGTATCTTGAAAGCATAACTCTGTTTTGAATTTTATACATTTTTTCTTCCAATTTTTTAAAGAAAAAGTTAATCCCATTAAAATGCTCATTTCCTTCCCAAACAAGTTCTTTTTGAACCTTACTCAATTTATAATAAGGTCTATGAATTGGAAAATCAAAGTTGTGTGCATTCTTTACTAAAAGTTGTTTGTATTTCTTTAGCTTTTCCCCCTTCCAAGGAGCAATACAATCTTCATAAATAGAAAGTTCAGTATTTGGAATAACAAGCTCAGGATCTATACCTATGATGTCTCCATAGCCATCACACTTGTCACAAGCCCCAAAAGGATTATTAAAGCTAAATAGATGCTCATTAGGTTCAATATATCGTTCTCCATTTTCTTCAAAACTCTTTGTAAAAAACTTTAATTTCTTGTCTTTTAAAGTTTTAATATAGATTGAATCATTCCCTTGATTAAATCCATTTTCTATTGAATCTATGACTCTTTTAATATATTCATCATCATTCTTATAAACTCCTCTATCTATAACTAAGTAAAGATCTTTATATGATTTATCTGTAACCTCTTCTATCAAAAGGGTGTTTCCATCAGCTTCAACCCTCGCATAACCCTGTGACGAGTATATTGAAAGAAATTCAGTAGTTGTTATGTTTTCAGGCTTATCTAGTTTAACTAGTATTAAAAATTTATCTCCTAAAGAAAATGATTTAATATGATCAATAACTGTATCAATATTATCTCTTTTAATTTCTTTACCAGTAAATGGTGATATAGTTTTACCAATTCTAGCATATAGCAATTTAATATATTCATAAACCTCAGAGCTCGTCCCGACTGTTGATCTAGGATTTGAATTGTTAACTCGCTGCTCAATGGCAATTGCAGGCGACAGGCCACTGATTTTTTTAATTTTAGGTTTTGTTAGTTTTCCTAAAAACTGTCTGGTGTAGGATGAAAGACTTTCAATAAACCTTCTTTGTCCTTCAGCATAAATTGTATCAAAAGCTAAACTAGATTTGCCAGATCCTGATAAGCCAGTGACTACTACAAGTTTTTTTTTGGGTATAGACAAATCAATATTTTTAAGGTTATGCATCTCTGCACCTTCAATAATAATTTTTTTGTCAATTACTTGGCTATCCATAAGTACGGGTCAAGTGGCGTGGTGTTATTAAAAATACTAAACTGCAGGGTTGTTTTGTTATCATTGATATTTGTATATGCTTCCCCAATAATTTGCAGGGCATCAATGTTGTCTCCTTTTTCAACAAAAACTTTTGAAAGATTTTTATATGCAGAAATATAATTTCCATGTTTAATTAAAACTGTAAGATTACTGCCTTTGAATTTTAATATTGATAATACCACTCCTTCAAAAACTGATCGAACATTCGCGTCTTTTGTCGTAGCAATAACAATACCATTACTTTTTATTTTAGTTGTCCTAACAACTGGATGAGGTTGTAATCCAAACTTTTGAATTATTGCTCCTCTTTCTACCGGCCAAGGCAAATTTCCTTTATTTTTTGTGAAACTTTCAGCTAGTGCTTTAGCTTCTGGTGTTAAAGAAAAGGTTGATGACTTTTTATTTTCATTTGAAAGTCTAATTGCCTCTTTTATCAATTTATCAATTTCTTTATCTAAAAGATCAGCTTGTCTTTGCTTTTGATTTATTTGTCTTTTATACGCATTTTCCTTTCTCTTTAATGAAGACAAAGCATTGTTTTTGTTGTTTCTTTCGTTTGACAAATCTCTTTTTTCAGCATTATTAGACTTGATCAAATCTTCTTTATTAACTATTTTGTCTTTTAGTATTTTATTAATAGAATCTAAAGAAGTAAGGTTTTTTAAAATTTTATTAGAGTATTTTTTTCTATCGTCAGAGAATTGCGAAAAATATTGTGATCTTTTAAACGCTTCCAAAAAAGTACTTGATGACAATAAAAACATTATTCTACTCTCTTTTAATCTACTTTTATAAGAATTGAATATCATAGACGCATAATCTTTCCTGACATTTTCATTTTCGAGTTTAAGCTCTTCAGATTTTATTTCATTTGATTTTATATCAGCATTTAAAAGATTGATTTGATCATTGTTTATTTTTATTAAACGTTCTTTAATATTGATTTTAGCTGCTAGTATCTCAAGATCTCTAAATGTTAAGTTTTTTTCCTTTTTATTTGAGCTTAAAAGATTGTTAATTTCAATAATTTCCTTTTTAATTTGCTCTCTTTGATTTTCAAGATTCTTAATTTTAGATGATTGTGCTACAGCCGAGAAGGTTTGTAGAAGTGCTAAAAAAAGGATAGTAATTTTAATTTTTTTCAAAGAATTAAAAATTTATTGAGGCTTAAATAAACCGCAATATGTGAAGATATTAATTACTTCCAGTACTGCCAAACCCGCCAGAACCTCTTTCTGAATGGTTTATTTCTTGAGCAGAATGCCAGACAATTTTTTCGTGTTTTGCAATTACTAACTGTGCTACCCTATCGCCGTTTTCTATTATAAAATTTTCTGAGGAATGATTTATTAAAATTATTCCAATCTCTCCTCTGTAGTCTGAGTCAATTGTTCCAGGTGAGTTTAAAACTGATATTCCTTTTTTTAGTGCCAGTCCGCTTCTTGATCTCACTTGAGCTTCATAGCCGCCAGGTAACTCTAAATACAAACCAGTTGATACAAGTTTTCTTTCGCCTGGCTCTAGTATAATTTTGTTTTCAATAAAAGCTCTGATATCCATTCCAGCTGAGAACTCCGTTTCATAACTTGGATTTGGATTATTCGACTTATTAATAATTTTAACTTGCATCAAAATTATATTTATCCATTTAATGCTTCAGCTCCAGAAACAATTTCAAGAATTTCATTAGTAATAGCTGCCTGTCTTGCTTTATTGTAAGTTAACTTTAGTTCATCTCTAAGTTCAGTAGCATTGTCTGTTGCTTTGTGCATTGCAGTCATTCTTGCACCGTGCTCACCAGCAAAAGAATCTCTAATGGATTTGAAAAGTTGAATTTTTAATGATTTTGGAACCAGTTCTGAGACAATTTGTTCCATAGATGGTTCAAAAATATAATCTCCTGTTTTGTTTGTTTCGTCCAAGTTTTCAATTGGTAAAAATTGCTCAGTTTTTACAATTTGATTTGCTGCATTTTTAAAGCTGTTGAAGACTATTAAAACCTTGTCAAAATTTCCTAGGCTAAATTCTTCCACAATTTTTTCTGAAACACTGGCAACTTCGTCATAAATAAGATTATCATAAACATCACTATGGTTAGAAATAATATTCTCTGTTTTAGAAAGTATATCATTAGCTTTTTTGCCGATTGTCAAGTAGCTAAAATTAGCTCCCTTATATTCTTCTTTATTTTTTAAACTTAGGGATTGCTTTATAACATTAGAATTAAATGCCCCGCAAAGCCCCTTGTTAGAACAAATAGAAACTACTAAAACATTTTTAACATCCCTGGTTTCAGATAAATAAGAAATACTCGAAGAAGAAATAATGTCTGAAAAATTGGACATTAAGTCAGTTAACTTTTCAGAATATGGCCTCATTGCAGTGATAGCATCTTGAGCCTTCTTTAATTTTGCAGCAGATACCATTTTCATAGCGCTTGTAATCTTCATAGTTGAAGTTACAGACGATATCCTATTTCTTATTTCTTTGAGATTTGCCATTAATTATCGTAAGATGAAGTCATTTCTGCTGCAACCTTTTCTAATGTTGATGTTACCTCGTCAGTTAATTTTCCAGATTTTATAGTGTCAAGAACTTTTCTATGTTTTAGATTCATTAATTCAATAAACTTCTTTTCAAAGTCTTTAATTTGATCAACAGGGACAGCTTTAAGTAAGTTTTTTGAACCTAAGTAAATAATTGCAACTTGATCTTCAACAGTGTAAGGATCATTTTGAGCTTGTTTAAGAATTTCAACATTTCTTTTACCTTTCTCAATAACTCCGAGTGTTACTGGGTCAAGGTCAGATCCAAACTTAGCAAAAGCTTGAAGTTCTCTAAATTGAGCTTGATCAAGTTTTAAAGTTCCTGAAACTTTCTTCATTGATTTTATTTGCGCCGATCCACCTACCCTTGAAACTGAAATACCAACATTAATTGCAGGTCTTACGCCTGAATTAAATAAGTCTGATTCTAAAAATATTTGCCCATCAGTAATAGAAATTACATTAGTAGGAATGTAAGCCGAAACATCTCCAGCTTGTGTTTCAATAATAGGAAGAGCCGTTAGCGAACCTCCTCCTTTTACAATTGGTTTAAGAGATTCGGGGAGGTCATTCATTTCTTTAGCTATACCGTCATCATTAATCACCTTTGCTGCTCTTTCAAGTAGTCTTGAATGTAGATAAAACACGTCTCCAGGATAAGCTTCTCGACCCGGTGGTCTTCTTAATAAAAGAGAAACTTCTCTATAGGCAACAGCTTGCTTAGAAAGATCGTCATAAATAATTAGAGCAGGTCTTCCAGTATCTCTGAAATATTCACCAATTGCTGCTCCAGCAAATGGAGCATAAACCTGCATAGGCGCTGGATCAGACGCGTTTGCAGCAACGATTGTTGTGTAGGCTAATGCACCTTTATCTTCAAGAGTCTTGGCAATACCAGCAACAGTAGAAGCTTTTTGACCTACTGCAACATATATACAATATACTGGGTTTCCGGCATCATAAAACTCCTTTTGATTTAAGATTGTATCGATACATACTGTTGTTTTTCCTGTCTGTCTATCGCCGATAACTAATTCTCTTTGACCACGACCAATAGGAATCATAGCATCTACAGATTTAATGCCTGTTTGCAAGGGCTCATTCACAGGTTGTCTGTAGATAACACCTGGGGCTTTCCTTTCTAAAGGCATTTCATACATCTTTCCCTCTATTTTACCTTTACCGTCAATTGGCTGACCTAGTGTATTAACTACTCTTCCAACAACACCTTCTCCAACATTAATCGATGCAATTCTCTTGGTTCTTTTTACAGTATCTCCTTCTTTAATTTCCTTAGATGGCCCCAATAATACAACTCCTACATTATCCTCCTCTAAGTTTAGTACGATTCCTTCCATCCCATTATCAAATTGAACTAGTTCGCCGTATTGAACATTTGATAAACCGTAAACTCTGGAAATCCCATCCCCGACTTGAAGAACAGTTCCCACTTCATCTAGGGAAGGAGTAGCGTCGCTACCCATGAGTTGTTTCTTAATAATTGCTGATATCTCAGCAGGCTTAATATCTGCCATAATTTATTGTATTGATATATTAATAAAATCTTGTTTTAGTTTATTGAGCTGATTCTTAAAACTGGCGTCGTATTGAAGATCGCCAATTCTTAAAACAAATCCTCCAACAATCGAGCTATCCACTTTGTTAATTAATTTTATGTTTTTGCTCGTTAGTTCTTTGACTTTTGATTCAATTTTCTTAATTGTAGATGAATTTAAAACCGAAGATGATGTGATTATAACATCTTGATTTTTATACATTTTGTTATAAATGATAATGAATGATTTAGCTATATCGTCGAATAAATCTATTCTCCTGTTTTTCATCAAAAGCTCCATAAGATCAAAAACTTTTTTTGATGATTTTTGAAAAACTTCCTTAAGGGTTGAAAGCTTATCAGAATCTTTAATAACCTTGCTGTCAACAAAAAGCTTAAGCTCATTTGAATCCTCAAATGCTTTACAAACAGTTTGCATGTCGGTAAAAATTTTCGTTACCTCATTTTTGTCGCATGAAGCTAGTGTTGCTTTGGCGTATCTATATGCAGCTCGGTTATAAATCATTTTAGCTTAACATCCTTAATAAGATCTTCAACAATTTTCATTTGCTTATTATCGTCTGATAATTTTTCTTTAAGAAGCTTCTCAGCAATTTCAATTGAAAGTGATGCTACCTGTTTTTTAATGTCTGAAACAGCAGCATTTTTTTCATTTAAGATTGCTTCATTTGCGCTTTCAATAATCTTTTGAGCTTCAGATTTAGCTTCATCTTTAGCTTGAGATATCATTGAATTCTTCAAATCTCTAGCTTCCTTCAAAAGAGAATCTCTTTCAGCTCTAGCCTCCTTCATTATTTTTTCATTGTCAGCTTGTAAAGATTGCATTTCTTTCTTAGCCGCCTCTGCAGAATCTAAGGCATCTTTAATGCCTTGTTCTCTATCATTAACAGCTTTTAAAATAGGGCTCCATGCAAACTTTTTTAACAAGAAAATTAGAATAACAAAAATTATCGTTTGCCAAAAAAATAGCCCAATTGAAAATTCTTCAATTAGTTTTTCCATTAAATTATTGTTTTAACGTTAGTACTATAATCTTTACAGCGCAAATAATGCTGCGAAACCAATTCCTTCAACTAGTGCTGCTAAAATAAGCGCAGCTACTTGAATTTTTCCACTTGCATCTGGTTGTCTTCCAATCGCTTCCATTGCTCCTTTACCAATTTGACCGATTCCGATTCCAACTCCGATTACTACTAGGCCACCGCCTACTATTAAAGGTATTTCCATAATTATTTATTTAAATTAAACTTTTTCATTTTTAATGTGATTCACTATGATCTTCAACTGCAAAACCAAAATATAATGCAGATAGCATAGTGAATATATATGCTTGTAATAATGCTACTAATACCTCAATTATTGCTATAAAAAAGGCTAAAAAGAAAGACAAGCTGCTTCCAATCCAATTTTTAAATATAAACATCAATCCGATCAAACTGTATAGAACTATGTGACCAGCCTGAATGTTAGCATAAAGTCTTATTAAGAGTGAGAAAGGTTTGATGAAAACCCCCAAAAACTCAATGGGTGCTAAAACAATTTTAATTAAGACCGGTACACCAGGCATCCAGAATATATGGCCCCAATAATTTTTATTAGCAGTTAAATTTGTTATCAAAAAGGTTAGTAATGCTAATGAAAATGTAACAGCTATATTTCCTGTAACATTCACCCCAAGAGGAGTAAGGCCAAGCATGTTTAAAAACCATACAAAGAAAAATACTGTAAGTAAAAAGCTCATGTAGTTTTTATAGTTTTTTACTCCAATATTTGGAATTGCAATATCATCTCTTATGTAAATTATAATTGGCTCAAAAAACCTGCCTATGCCTTTAGAAATACCATTATTTGATTTGTAGGATTTAGCAAGAGATGTAAATAGAAAGAACATTAGAATTGAAACTAAAATAATTGTTGCAATATTTTTGGTAATCGAAAAATCAAGAGGTTTTTCATTCAAGATCTTTCCGCTTTCAGAAAAATTAAATTTGCCTTCTTTATCTGTTTTATATATTTTATTGTTGTCATAGTTCATTCTGTAGTATGTTTCGTTTGAAACAACCACTTCTTTTCCGTGCTTGAATTCTGATGATGTAAAAAACTTTAGGCCATTATCATATAAAATTACTGGAAGAGGAATTTCTATATATGTTTTTTTACCAGTCTCATCATTTGTTAAGCTGGTTAAATAAAAGCTGTGAGCATCTTTAAGGTGATGCTTTATATAGCTTTTGATTTCAGATTTAATATCTCCTTTGTCTTCTTGAATTATATCGGCTGAGATAGCCTGCGCTGAAGCGCTGAAAAAAAATAAAATTAAAATAAATTTTCTTGCAAGACTCATCAATGAATTATAGCAATTCTAACAATGGCGCAAAGTTAAAACATTATAGTAAAAAAGAAAGCTATTTGTTTAATTTATTTACCTGCTTATAAACTAATGTAAATGCCAAAGCAAAGCCTGTTAAAGTCAAAGCAATTGTAAAGGTTTTGTCGTATCCGTAATTGGCGTCTAACCATTTGCCTAATCTTGAAAACAGGAAAATTGTTATTCCCATTTCAAAACTAATAAGTGCAAACACCTTAATTGGGTTAGGCTGTTTTTTCAGTTTGAGAATTTTTTTCGTTTTCAGCTTCAACAGCTTTTAACTGTTTCCCTGATTTCATTGATATTGTAGCTTCTACTTGAGCACCTTCTTCAACAGAAAGTTTAGCAGTTGTTATATCACCGCTGATGTAAGAGTCGGCCATTAAAGAAAGTGTTTCTTTAACTTCAATTGATCCAGAAACTTTCCCGGAGATATCTGCATTAGAGCAATTTAATTTTCCTGAAATGTTTCCTGAATTACCAACCACAACCTTTCCTGAAGTGTTAATGTTGCCTTCAACTTGACCATCAATTCTAAAATCTGCTTTTGAAAAAATATCTCCAATAATTTTTGTAGATTTTTCAATTACATCAACACTAGGTGATGAAAAAAATTTGTTATCTGCCATAATCAATAATTTAAGTTATCTAATGTTTTAAAAGCCAATACTTTAACGAATTGGGGGGTTGAAATTACAAAATATTTATTGTTTTTTAATTCATCATTGGTCTTTAAATAATTTTCAAGTGTTTTTTTAGTTGATTCTTCATCGGAACCATAGAAAATTAAAAGGTTTCTTTTTTCATTGAAAAACATGCACTCAAAATCTTGATTTTCAGAGATGGGACAATTTTCTTCTAAAACTATAAGTCCCACATATTTGATTTTATTGCCTTGACTTTTTTTCTTTTTATAAATAGAATTTAAGACAGAAATTTTTTCTTGTATTTCTTGTTGTTTGTCTTTAAAATCTTTTTTCAAATTTTCTAAAAAAATCAAATACTCGTCAACTCCATTTTCTTTTGCAATGAGTTCAGATTTAACTATGGAAAGAGCATATCTGTCTTCAATATTATATGTTTTTTCTAAAACAGAATCCAGTTGTTTGATTAAATTTTTAAATTTCTGGGTATTGAATTCGCTTCTAATTTTAGCAACTAAAGAATCTATATTCAATGAAACACTTTCCTTTGTGAAAGACTTTGAATAAATTGATTCCGGAAAGTTTTGCAATAATTTCTTCTTATATAAATCGTAAAGTTTCTTGTCAAATTTTTCTGAAGCCTTTGTCATGTAGAATAAAAGGATTTCTTGATCATTAATCTCAAGCAAGTTATTATCCACTATTGATAAAACTTCGTGGGATTTTTCATAATCAAAAACATAATCGTTTAAGGACATTCCTAGCCTTAACATGTTGTTGTTAAATACGAGCTTAAGGCTGTCAATACTTAATTTATCAAAAGAGGGCTCATCAGCACTTTCCAAGACAGGTTTTTTTTCATACGAAACATTTCTTTCCAAGCTCATTTGTGGGTTCATTTTCCAATCGTCCGTAAGCAAAATATCTCCCCATTTTTCTTTAAACTTTTTTATACCTAGATCAACAGATTTTTTATTGTCAAAATAAAATGAGCTAGAGCTGCCAACACTCATTTCATTATTATAGCCATCAGAGATTGATACGCTTTTGCTTAAGAGCTTAATTCTTTCATTTTCAGATAACGAATTGACATAGATCAAAGAATCTAAAAGTTGATTCTCTTTTTCAAGTTTAGAAACTTCTTTTAATTTATTTCTTGATTTATTTAGCCTAAAATATTTTATCGTTGATGGATCAACATAAGCAAGTGACGAATCAAGATATTTTGATGCTAGTAAGTAGTCTTTCTCTAACAAATATATTTTATAGAGTTCGTCATAAATTTTTGATTTTAATGTAAAATCTATTTTTTCTGATTCTAAAGCATTAGAAAAAAGATCTTTAGCTTGTTTTGGTTGTGAGTTTAAGATAAACTTAGCATTAAAATAATTGATCAAAGAAATATTTTGTCTATACCTTTCTGATCTAATTAGTTTTTTGAAAAGGTTATAATCAGGAGAATTAATTAGATTATTATAGATTAGTTTTGACCACAGAATTAAGCTATTACTTTTGTTTATACCAGAATTAATAACGTTTTTAAGGGCTACCTTTGCTGTTTCATAATTTTTGTTTTCAAGATAAATTTGAGCAAGCACATAATTTAATCTAGCTTTTAGTTTTTTATCATTATTTGATGCAAGAAGTTCAGTTAAAAATTTTACTGCTTTATCATAGTTTTTATTATTAATATAGTATTGTATTTGGGCTAAATTCAGGAATTTTTTTTCTCCTTTTCTTAACGATTTATCATTCAAGCCTTTTTCAATGGCCTTAAATGCCAGTTCATTTTGACCTATTGTCATGTAGACTAAAGCCTTCCAATATTCTCTTACAAGTAATGAATTTTCAATATTATTAAATGCTTGAAGAGCTGAAACATACCTTTGATCATAAAACCTTGATTTGCCTAATAGCAGGTATGCTCTATCTCTTACTGCCACATCTTTTTTGTTAGATTTTTGTATTGCCTTTATAGCTTTTTCTTCTGGAATCTTAAAAAGTTCCGTAGGAGATGAATTAGTAATAGAAAAATCAAAGCCCTCAATTACTGGCAAAATTCCCCAGTGGTTCTCTATATGATTTTGTTTTAAAGAAGCTATGCCTTCATCAAGCAAAGCTTCTCCGTTAAATAAAATATTGTAATCAATTTTATATGATGATATTGATGATTTTTGAGCGTAGAAGCTCAAAGTAATAAAAAGTGTAAATAATGTGTATTTTTTCGTTTGAAAAAACATTCTTTAATAATATTTTTTTAATATTGCACGCTTATGAGTAATACAAAAGTAACTTTAATTTTGGATGGTGAAGAGGTAAGTTTTGAAATGTCAAGAGATGAGGTGGTTTTAGATATTGCATTGTCAAAAGGCATTGATGTTCCTTATTCATGTCAAGGAGGTGTTTGTCTTACCTGTATGGGTAAAATTGAAGAAGGAAAAGCAGATATGATTGAAAATCAGCTATTAAGTGAAGATGAAATAAATGATGGATGCTTGCTTACTTGTCAAGCAGTCCCAAAATCTGAAACCTTAAAAATAAATTATGACAACGTTTAAGTTAATATTTCTTGGGCTTTGTCGATTATTTCTTTTGGACTTATAGATCTCATTGCTCCTTCATAGCCTTTTATCGTTTTGTTCCCGTAGACTGAATTTGGTATTAACGGAAATTTATCCCTGCTAGAGCATATCTGATTATTATCGTCCATAAGAAAAGGTTTAAACCCTAAATATGGGTGAGTAAGCCCCCAAATGGTGATGGTTGGTATATCATAAATAGACGATAAATGCCCGTTTCCTGAATCCATAGAAATCATAAGATCAAGATTTGAAATAATTTGAAGCTCTTCATTAAATGTAATAGATTTTGAAGGACACTGAACATTTTGATAAGCTTTTGACCATTTTTCAAGAATTATTAATTCATCTCCGAATCCAAAAAGATGAATGTTGTAATACTTGCTTAAGTTTGAAACGACTGTTTGCATTAAATCTAATGGATAAACTTTTGTTTGGTGTTTAGCAAATGGTGCTATGCCAATGTTTTTTATATTGATGTTAAAATTATAATTAGAAGTTATTGTTTTTGCTCCGGGAAACATATGATCTTTATTTAAGTCTACATGAAAACCCAATCGATTAAACACTTCTTGATAATTGTAATAAACTGATGATAGGGGTTTGAAAATTTTATTTTTTGATCTAGTTAGTTTTTTCTTTTCTGACCTAAGCTTATTTAAGGTTCGAACTTTTTTGAAACTAAACTTAAAAAATAGCGAAAGGATTTTTGACCTCAAAACATTATGCAAATCAGCAATTCTTGTAGGATTAAATTCACTTAAGTCTTTATACAGATTAATCAAACCCTTAAACCCTTTATGTCTACCTTTAAAATCACAACAGAAGAAAGACACATTTGAGTTTTCTGCAAATAATGGTTTAAATTTTTCTCTAGAAACAACTATAAAATTATGATCTGGGTATTTTTTTGATAAACATCTTATAACAGGTACTGTAATAGCTACATCCCCTAATGATGAAAATCTAAAAATTAAAGTTGTCATTATTTACTATTTGTATAGCTCAGGGTTTAGTTTTTTATCATTGTACATTTTCATTTGTTTGTAGGTGACAGCTTTCACTTTTCCCTTTGAAATGTTAGTTAGTAGCTGATCTATTGCTGTTGACAAATTTTCTCTTTGAAGAAGTAAAACGTTTAGCTTGTCTAAACAATTTAGTTTATGAGATTCATCAGCGCTTTCTCTTTCAGATTCAATTCTCATGTGATAGGTTTTAAGCTCTAATATTGATAACCTGTCAATAGCCCATGCGGGAGTTTCTGTATTAAGAATTGCATCGTTGCTTGAAGTTATATCTTTAAATTTTTGAAAAAAATAATCATCGATCTTCTCAACCATATCTGTTCTGTCCTGATTGCTTTTATCGATTCTCCTTTTTATAACAAGGGCCTCTTTTGGGTCAATCGATGGCTTTCTAATAATATCTTCTAAATGCCATTGTACAGTATCTATCCATGCTTTCTTATACATCATGGACTCAAAAACCTGATCTTTTGAAAATCTATTTTCAAAACTTTGATCTACTGAATCTTTAATATGGTACTCATTAATTGACCTTTGAAATATTTCAACCAGATTAGAAGTGATTTTCATTTTTATTTTAATAAAGTTTATACAAAAATACTTTTTGTTTTTATCTTTGCTATAATATGAAAGAATTCTTCGAATTAATTGAGTTTCTATTTGTTGACATACTATTTTTACCCTTCGATGTAATTAGGCTTGATATTGCAAATTGGTTTCTACAAAACGCAATCAATTTCAGCTTTATGCTTGTTATTTCAGCTGCTTTAATTTATTGGACGCTAGAGCTTGTTAAATATGATAAAAATGAAGGTAAAGAAACTGAAGTTACAGCTCACTCCTTTCTATAGATCAAAACCTATATCTTTTCTAAATATTTTTCCTTCAAAATTGATTTTTTCAATATTGCTGTAGGATTTTTTTAAAGCTGTTTGGAAAGTTTTATCTCTAGAAACAACAGACAGTACCCTACCCCCATTAGTAGTTGTCTTATTTTCAGTTAAACTTGTTCCAGCTTGAAATATTATTGAGTCTTTAACATTATTTAAGCCAGTAATATCAAAACCTTTTTCATATTTTTCTGGATAGCCCTTGGATGCCAAGACAACATTTGAAAAATGATCAGAGTTTATTTTAAGATTAATTTTATCGAGCGTTTGATTTTCGATAGCAAGCATAATTTCAAGAAAATCATTCTCAATTCTAGGAAGAACAACTTGTGTTTCAGGATCACCCATTCTTACGTTATATTCAATAACATAAGGTTCATTATCAACATTTATTAAGCCAATAAAAATAAATCCTCTATAGTTAATCTTTTCTTTAATTATTCCATTGATGGTCGGTTTAATTACTTTTTGATGAATTTTATGATCAAGACCCTCATCAATAAAAGAGACTGGTGAAATAGACCCCATTCCTCCCGTGTTCAGACCTACATCTCCTTCACCAATTCTTTTATAATCTTTAGCATAAGGAAGGGTTATATAGTTTTTTCCATCGAATATTATAAAACAAGACATTTCAATACCTCTAAGAAACTCTTCAATAACAACCTTTTTTGAAGATTCGCCAAACTTTGAGTCTATTAGCATGCTTTTAAGTTCTGCAATTGCGTCTTCAACATTTTCTAATATCACAACTCCTTTTCCAGCTGCTGGGCCATCAGCTTTTAGAACATAAGGTGGGTTAGATTTTTTTATAAAATCGCATCCATTTAAAAAAGTTTCCTTTGTGAAGGTTTTTGAAGAGGCTGT
>SGZB01000027.1 GCA_004321735.1 Flavobacteriales bacterium
TTCGTTACTAGGTGCTGGGCCAATACAAACTGCCTCATCAGCAAATCTAACATGTAAACTATCTTTATCGGATGTAGAATAAACAGCAACAGTCTTTATTCCCATTTCCTTACATGTACGTATGACACGTAAAGCTATCTCGCCTCTATTGGCAATTAAAATCTTTTTAAACATAATGTATTATTATGGTTCTATTAAAAACAAAGGTTGATCGAACTCAACAGGTTCAGCATCGTCAACTAAAACCTTAACAATTTTTCCAGAAACTTCGGATTCAATTTCATTAAATAATTTCATAGCTTCTATAACACACAGTGCTTGACCTACGGAAACAGAATCACCAACCTCAACGAAATTATCTTTATCAGGGGATGGCTTTCGGTAAAAAGTACCGATAATAGGAGACTTAACAGTAATAAGATTAGAATTTTCAGGTTCTGTTACTTTATCTGATGTTTCAGTTTGAACAGGTTTAGGCTCAATAACTGGTTGTTGGACAGGGATTTGAGGATGAGCAATGATAGGTTGTTGTATAACTTGAGGTTGATCTGAATCCTTATTATTTCCCTTAATATTGATTTTAATATTACTATTCTCAATATTTACCTCACTTACGCCAGTTCTAGCGACAAACTTTATTAATTGTTGTATTTGTTTAAAATTCATTTGAATAATCGATTATTTAGGCAAAAATGATAAAAAAACACATAAAATCATCAAAAAAATGCCAAAAAATCAAAAATAATTGGCAAAAAAGAACTAAACAATACTAAAACAAGCAAGTAAACATTTAAAAGATTAATATTATTATAAAAAAATAGCATTTTTATGCTAAAATTTAATTTTTTATGAATTTTTATAGCATAAAACGTTAAAATTATTAAAAAACATTAAAAAAAAAATATATAAGATTCAAAAAATTTAAATAGGTAAGTAAATGAAAGAATTAATTACTAAAAAATAAACAAATACGGCTAAAAGAGCATAAAACAAGTAAAAAATGATTAAAATTGGCTGTTTTTTGTAATAAAACAATAAAAAAAGCCTCAAAAAGAGGCTTTTTAATACTTTTTAATAAAGAAATTATTCTGTTTCTTCAACAGAGTCAATTAAAACTTTTCCACGATAATATAATTTACCTTCATGCCAATGAGCTCTGTGATATAAATGATCTTGTCCAGTTGTTTTGTCTGTAGCTATTTGAGCATCTGAAGCTTTATAATGAGTTCTTCTTTTGTCTCTTCTAGTTTTTGAAGTTTTACGTTTTGGATGTGCCATGATTTACTTTTTTAATTCTTTCAATTTATTCCAACGAGGGTCGAAATTACTACTTTTTTCTTTATTAATGTCAAATTCACTTAATCTATTTACAACTTCAGATTTGAGTGACCCATCCACTATGCCAGGGTGAACTAATTTGATAGGAATTGATAACACTATCATCTCATAAAATATTTGATCTAATTCTAACGAATGTGAACCATAAGGAAGTACAATCAATTCATCATTTGAATCATCATAAAATTCTCCGAATTTAAGAATCAAATCTAGCTTAGAATTTAACTCATAATCAAAAGGCTCGTTTGATACTGAGCAATCAACATTGACAAGCCCCTTACTGTTAATTTTCAAATCTAAAACAGTTGCTTTTTTTTCAAGATTAATATCAATTTTAAAGCTTGACTGATTAAAATCATTAAAATTAAAATGATAAAAAAACCTATTATTAATTTCATAACTAAAAACATGATTTCCGTCTTTTAGGCCTGCAAATTTTAAGATATGTTTTTCACTTCTTTTCATTTTTAATAAAGAGTGTGCGAATATAAGAAATTAACTTTTTCTAAATTATTTTTTTACAAATTTTAACTCTTTAACCTTCAATGGATTAGAATTGATTTCTTCGAATTGCTTTCTATTTTTTAAAATAGATAATGCAGTATGAAAAGATTCAATCAATGATGATGGATCAGCTAGGTTTTTGCCTGAAATATCATACCCTGTTCCATGATCTGGAGATGTTCTTACAATATCTAAACCAGCAGTAAAATTAACTCCATTTCCAAAGGCTATAGTTTTAAAAGGGATTAAACCTTGATCATGATATATTGCTAGAATAGCATCATATTTTTTATATAAATCTGATCCAAAGAAACTATCACTTGGGAAAGGCCCAAAAATCAAATAACTTTCGGATAACTCTTTCAAAGCAGGAATAAGTATTTCCTGATCTTGATTACCTATTATTCCATCATCACCTGCATGAGGGTTAATGGAAAGAATTGCAATTTTGGGTCTTTGAATTCCAAAGTCTTTCTTCATCGAAATATCAATGGTTTTAATTTTCTTTTCTATTAAATCTTTAGAAATATTTTCAGTTATTTTATCAATTGGTATATGCTCTGTAAGCAGAGCAATTTTTAAATCCTGACTAACCATAAACATCATTGCTTCACCATCAAAGGTTTTATTTAGAAAATCAGTATGCCCCATAAAATCAAAGCTTTCGTGAAGTATGTTTTTTTTATTAATAGGCGCTGTAACCAAAGCATCTATTTTCTTTATTTTCAAAAAACTAGAGGCCGTAGTTAATGATTCTCTTGATAGCTGCCCTCCTGATTCTTTAGATTTTCCAAAGTCAAGGTTAAATTTACCTTTACTTGCTTCATATATATTTAAAGAATTAGGTTTTAAATTTTTAAAATCTGAAGATTTATTTAAACCTACTTTTAGGTTAAAGTGAATGACTTGAGATTTTACAAGCTCATAATTAGAAAAAACTACAGGCGTCATAAAATCAAACATCCTTTTATCAGAGAAACACTTCAGAATTACTTCAACACCAATACCATTAGGATCTCCAGTTGAAATTCCAATTATTGGCTTTGTTTTTGACATGTCGTTTTAATAATGCGTATTTTTGAACGCTAAAGATATTGAATAATATGTTTACTGGAATTATAGAATCTCTTGCAAAATTAGTATCAATTGAAAAAAATGGTGATAATATCACGTTTACTTTCAATTCTAAAATTTCAAATGAGCTTAAAATAGATCAAAGCTTAGCACATAATGGAATATGTTTAACAGTAATTGATGTAAAAAATGACAACTACTCTGTCGTTGCAATAAAAGAAACTGTTCTAAAAACTTCAATCAAAAATTGGGAGGTGGGTGATTCCGTTAACATTGAGAGAGCTATGAAAATGGGGGCTAGACTTGATGGTCATATGGTTCAGGGACACGTGGATCAAATTGCTGTATGTGACAGCATAACAGAGGAAAATGGAAGCTGGTATTTCAAATTCTCTTATAAAGGCAGTGAGAATATTACAATTGAAAAAGGATCAATTGCAATAAATGGAGTAAGCTTAACAGTTGTTGATTCTAAAAAAGAAAGCTTTTCAGTAGCAATAATTCCTTACACATATGATCATACCAATTTTAAATTCTTAAAAATTGGAGATTGTGTTAATATAGAATTTGATATGATTGGCAAATACATTTCAAAAATAATTAGTTCTAGTTCAAACTAAATGCGTAATAAAATTTTTGCCCTACTTGCAGCTACAACAGCTACAACTATTTACGGTGTTAATCATACAATAGCAAAGCTCGTAATGCCACACTATATTGGATCACTAGGACTTGTGCTACTACGTGTTTTAGGAGCTACTTTAATGTTTTGGTTTCTCAGTTTGTTTTTTAAATCTAAACCAATTGAGAAAGAAGACAGATTTACACTATTTAAATGTGGATTATTTGGGATGAGCATAAACATTGCTGCTTTTATTGCTGGACTTGATTACTCAACTCCAATTAATAGTTCTGTTCTTATAATTATTTGTCCAATTTTTGTTGTGATACTTTCATATTTTCTTTTTAAAAACAACATCAATTCTTCAAAAATAACAGGGATTTTCTTAGGCTTTATAGGAGCGCTCATTTTGATTCTGACAGCTGATTCCAACAGTTCTGTAGGAAGAAATATTCCATTAGGAAATTTCTTGTTTATAGTTAATAGTATTTCATATGCTTACTACTTGATAATTGTTAAGCCTATGGCTCAAAAATATGATCTTATAACTCTTTTTAAATGGTTATTTTTAGTTGGATTAATATTTAATTTCCCTCTGGGAATAAATCAGTTTTTAGATGTTGAATGGACTAATCTACCATTAAAAGAAGCGATACTCCCAATGAGTTTTGTTGTTATATGTACAACTTTTATGACCTATTTTTTAAATGGATATGCATTGACAAAATTGACACCTACAGAGTTGGCAGTATTTATATATTTACAGCCTGTGATTGGGGTTTTATTTGCAATTTTTTCGAAGTCTGATGCGTTAAGTGTTACTATTTTAATTTCTACGGCACTAATTTTTACTGGAGTTTATTTGTCAACTGTAAGAAAGTATAAATCAGATATTTAGAACAGATGTGTTTTCAGTTTTAGCCTTCCCTGAAACCAACACCCTATTTTCAAGGTTTTTACAAAATACTTCTCCTTTTCTTTCAGAAAGCTGATGTGAAATCATTTCATTTTTATTTAAAACACCAGACCAATATGGAATAAGAGAACAATGTGAGGATCCAGTAACAGGGTCTTCAAAATAAGTAGATTGAGGGGTGAAGAACCTAGATACAAAATCTGAATTATGACCTTTCGCAGTTAAAACAACTCCACCAGGATCTATATTTACTTTATCAAATAATTCTCTATTAATCTTTATGTTTTTTATATCATTAACTGAGTCATAGATTAAAACGTAATCTCTAGATTTTAAAACCTTTGAAGGTTTGATACTCAATGACTCGTATATAGGCATTGGAAGGGTAGCTTCTATTGGAATTCTCTTTGGCAAATTCATCTCATATAATTCATTTTTTAAAACAACCTCTAATTCTCCACTGTTAGAATCAAAATTTATTTTTTTTCTATTTTCATTGGTGTGAGAAATAATACAATGTGCTGTAGCCAAGGTTGCATGTCCGCATAAATCCATTTCAATATCTGGAGTAAACCACTTAATTAAATATTTATCTTGTTTTTTTATGTAAAATGCTGTTTCAGAAACATTATTTCTTTTTGCTACAGCTAACATTTTAGAACTAGATGGCCAGCTTTTTAAAGGTATCACACAAGCTGGATTGCCTAAAAACGATTCTGTAACAAAAGCATTTATATGAAAAACCTTAAAATTCATATTTGTAATAAAATTAACAAATTAATGGTTCCATTATATTTTTTAAATTAATACTTAAAAGTATTTCAAATATGACATCACTAGACAATTACTCATTATTATGGATTATTGTTGGGTTTATTACATTTTCTTACTTAATTATTAGCAAGACTCGAGCTCCATATGGGAGACACAGCAAGAATGGCTGGGGGCCAATGATTAGTAATTCTTTAGGTTGGTTTTGGATGGAACTTCCAGCGCTTGTAGTGATGCCAATTATAAGCATATACAACAACTCTATTTCAAGTTTTGCATTTTTATTAATAACTATATGGGTAACACATTACTTTAATAGAGTAGTAATTTTTCCACTAAGAATTAAAACAAAAAACAAAAAAATGCCTTTATCAATCGCCTTAAGTGCATTCTTTTTTAATTTGATTAATGGTGTAATAAATGGGATATATGTCAGACTTTATACCGCTGACTTAGACTTAAATACATATAATGTTTATATAGGATTAATTTTATTTGGCTTGGGAATGTATATTAATGTTATTTCTGATAATAAGCTTATTTCCTTAAGAAAGAAAAGCAAGGGATATAAAATACCTGATGGGGGATTATTCAAATATATTTCTTGCCCCAATCATTTTGGAGAAATAATAGAATGGTTTGGATATGCATTAATTGCATTTAGTGTCCCTGCGCTCAGCTTTGCTTTATGGACATTCTTTAATTTATGTCCAAGATCTCTCAATCATCATGACTGGTATAGAGAAAATTTTGAGAAATATCCTAAAAACAGAAAAGCTGTGATCCCTTATATTTTGTAATACACAATTAATATTATAATTTTAAAATAAAAAAACATGGAAGCGTCTAAAGCAAATCTTATAAACTCTATTACACTAATTACTATTGGTGGTTGGGGATATTTTTCAGGATCATCAATGACAGCCTTAATACCAGTTATGTTTGGGGTTGTTCTTTTATTGTGTAATAGCGGTATAAAAAAAGAAAACAAACTAATTGCTCACCTTGCAGTGCTTGCAACTATAATTTGCCTTTTAGGTTTGTTTATGCCTCTCAAGGGTGCCTTGGACAGAGGAGATAACTTAGGAATAATTAGAGTTTCAATAATGACCATAACTTGTGCTACAGCAGTAGTTTCCTTTGTTCAATCCTTTATAAAAGCGAGAAGAAAAAATTAGTTTTTTTGTGGAAATCTACCATAATTTCCCATTCCGTCATAGTCCATATCATTAGCCTTATCAGCATCGCTATATTTATCTTTCTCTTCAGAATTAATTAAAAAAATACTAGCTATAACCAAGCAGGTCACTAAGAATCCAACGAAAAATAGATATATTTCCATGCTATTGTTTATAATTTTGTTTTAAGAAAGATCCGAAAGCTAAAATTGAAGGAACCCACAAGCCTACATACAGCCCTTCGTCTTGAAAACCATTAAACCATAAGGCTACAGATAGTAAAAAAGAAATGAACGCTGCTGCTAGCAATAAAACTGTTGATTTTTTAAAATTTCCAAACATATTTCAAGCTTTATAATCTTTAATAAAAACGCTAGTTAATTGTTGTCATACAACCAAATTATATAAAAAAAAAATCAAAAAAAAGGCATTTGGACTGTTTTTTGGTCGGCGATTATTATATATTACATTGATGACGAGTAAAATAGAACAAATATTTTTTAAAATTTTCTCTGAGAAAAACTTAAAAACTTTTGAGAAAGTTATTTTGTTTTTTGCAACTGGAGGATTTATTATCCATCTTTTACTTATTCTATTAAATAATAATGGTGTTATTAATATTGGGGAAAACATCTTACTGCAAAATCCAATTTCAGCAATTTACACTCCCTTCTCTTTCATATTAGTTTATGAGGCTTTTTTACTTATTTATTATTTGCCAAGATCTTTTACCACTTCAGTAGCAAAACAATATGAAATTATATCTCTTATTCTAATTAGAAAAATATTTAAAGATATTCCTGAGGTAGACTTAAATGAAAATTGGCTTTCAAATGAAAATAATATTCAATTAATATATGACTTGGTAGGTATTTTAATTGTGTTTTTTCTAATCTTCCTGTTCAAAAGGTTAAAAGAAAATCTCCCTAAACTTTCTGTAAACAAACACCTAGACAGGTTTATCAACTACAAGCGTTTGATTAGCTTATTGTTAATTCCAACACTAACTATAATGTGTATACTAAGTTTTGCGGATTGGTTCAATGGCTTATTTTTAGATCAGTATGTTGATGATGAATTAAATTATCTGTTCTTTGTTGATTTCTTCTCCATATTAATTTTAGTAGATGTATTTATTTTACTTATTTCCTTTCAGTACACTGAAAGATATTCTCAGCTTATAAGAAATACAGGTTTTATTATTTCAACAATCTTACTTAGACTGTCATTTAGCACAACTGGCTTGTCTAGTATTATTCTTCTAATTAGTGGAATTTTATTTGGACTGATAATTCTGTCTATCTACAATCAAATGGAAAAACAGCCTAGGCAGCTTTAATCACATTTTCCTTTTTCAAAACTCAAAATCCCATTACATTGTGCTTCAGCAGAGTTCGAGTAAGTAAATCCGTCACAGCCACACACAGGCTCATAAATCGCTGGTATCACGCAATCGTTTTGAATTTTTGTAACATCAATGCAATCTGAAAGATACTTACCAATAAATTCTTCATACTCAACCGATCCATATTCCATTTTTCTTATTTCTTCAATTGCATCCCTTGATATCTCTAGTACATCATTTGAATCTTTTAGACTAAAAGTCTGAAGATTCATACTTATTAATTCTGAGCTATCAGCGTTTAAATCAATTCCAGTATAAAAATAATACCTAAGTACATAGCCAATACTTAAATCAGTATTGCCATATTTAGCATCAAATAGAGTGGCATCAGAAATCTTAGTTTTGAGTATTCGAAATGGTTGTGAAAATGTATTATTAGTCCTCAAAGGAGCTAAATCAATTGATTGATAGATATTGTCAAAATCATTCTTCGCTTCACACCCAAGAATCAAGGGGAAAAATAAAATAAGTATGAGTTTTTTCATTAAACAAAGTTAATGTTTTATCTCAACTGAGAATATGTTCTGTAGGAGGGGGTTAGTGGTGAAATTATTTCAAAAATCTTGGTTGTCTCAGAAGATTTAAAAACAACTTCATTCTCAGATGAAACAGTAAAAAATGTGCCTCTTTCTAATTTTTTCTTATCTAATATTATTTCTCCATCAATAATAAAATATGAATGAATTAAATCTTTCCCAATATCAAAGCTGTGATTTCCTTCACTCAAATAATGTTCATTAATACAAACATCTTCAGAATCCATATGCATTGGTGACCCTTCCCCAACAATAACTTTAAAAGACCTATTCCCTTTATCAATTAATTTAAAGTCCTTGGAGCTGTAGTCGTCATAAGTTGCTTCTTTTTTTAAAGACTTTGATAAATCTGGATCAAACCATATTTGGAAAATTTCTGAGTTGTCATCAATTTCTTCAGCATGTGAAATCCCATTTCCGGATCTAATGATTTGAACATCTCCTTCTTTAAGAGGGATCCATTTATTTTGCTTAGTGTCAAAATGGTTAATATTTCCTTTTAAAACAAAGCTGCATATTTCAAATCCTTGATGTGGATGTAAGCCTATTGTACTTTTTGTTCCTGGCGTCCACGCATGAGCCCAGTAAAATAAATTTGAGTATGGCTTAAGCTTTCCTCCATCTTGAGGAAAACCAATGGGTTTTTTTTCAAGTATTTCTCCGTAATTAAAGTTACCGTCTGCTTGATTTTCCTTTGTATATATTGATATACTCATAATTATAAGTTCTTATTAAAAATTTCAAGAGAATTTTCAAATTTATCCAGTAGCTCTCTATCAGTAATTCCTCTAACTTTATCAAAATTCTCTTTGTATTTTGGTAAAGAGAATTTTGGTATTTCATTAGAGTTTTCGAGTGAGATTCTTGCATGTGCAATTTCAAGAACAGTTTTAGCGCCTCTTGCGCCATTTGATGTGGCTAGTAGAAACATTGGCTTATTACACCAGACTACTTTTTCAATTACAGATATCCAATCAAGAATATTCTTAAATGCTGCAGTGTAAACTCCATTATGCTCAGCAAAAGAAATAACGATTCCATCTGACTCTTTAATTAGCATCTTGAACTTAGAGGCTAATTCAGGAATACCCTGCTCACTTTCTCTGTCTTCACTGTAAATTGGCATTTCAAAGTCCAATAAATCAATCATTTCATATGTTGACTCTGGCACTCTTGAAGCAGCATACTTAGCTAACTCTTTGTTAATAGAATTTTTGGACGAACTCGCCCCAAATGCTACAATTTTTTTCATTAATCCTTATTGTGAGATCCGTCGCAATATCCTTCAGGATTTGCAGTATTACCACAACCACATTTTGGTCTGTCTACTTTGTTCATATTAATATTTTAAAGGCAAGTCCAAAAAATGTGCCGATAATTACTCTTTTGTAAAGTACTCTTCTAGCTCTTTTAAAGTTTTAGAATCTGTCTTTATATCTCTGACAATTTTACCTTTTTCAAGTAAAACTATTCTTTCTGAAACTTCAGTCATATCTTGTAAATCGTGACTTGAGAATAAAACGGTTGTTTCTTTTTCCTCGGCTAACTTCTTGATAATCTTTTTTAATCTTATTTGAGTTGTAGGGTCAAGGTTTGCAAATGGCTCGTCCAAAATTATAATTTTCGGTGACCCAATTAATGCGGCAATAATTCCAACTTTTTTTTGATTTCCTTTTGAAAGATCTCTTATATATTTTTTCCCGCCTAAAATTTCTCCATTAAACAAATCCTCAAACTGATTAAGAAAATTATTAACTTCTCTTTTAGAAACACCTCTCAAATCTCCAATAAAATAAAAATACTCTTCAGGTAGCAAATAGCTAATCAAGAAAGATTCATCAAGAAAAGCTGAAGTAAATGATTTCCAATCTTCACTTTCCTTTACATCAATATTATTGTTTATGACTTTACCTTTTGTTGGTTTTATTAAATCTAATAGTAAACTAAATAACGTTGTTTTTCCAGCCCCATTGTTTCCTACAAGACCAAAAGCTTGACCTTTTGGAATATCTAAGGAGTTTATTTCCAAAACTACATTTCTTGAATAAGATTTTTTGAGATTATTGAAAGTTATCATAATTATTAGTTTGTTTGTTTATAAGCATCCAGGGCAGAATATTTTTGAGATTTATATGTTTTGACGATAATATTGAAAAATATATTTCTAAAGAAAATTCCAGTCAATCCTAAAATTCCTACACAATATGCAGCAATAAATTCATCAAAGCTTTTAGAAACAAAATAGTATACAACTAGAGGAACAATCAATTGTGGGATCATTAGAATTAAAGTCTTTGAATTAAAAGCTTTTTTATCGCCAAAAGCATTTTTGTTAGAGTCTAAATCAATAGCCATACGATTAAAAGCGCCAGACCAAAGCGTAAAGAAAGAATTAAGACCAATGTTGTATAACCCTGAGCAAATCACTGCAACTACATAAAACAATCCAAAGTATGAGTAAATAATGGAAGCTAAAATTGTCATTAAAAGAGTGCCAATTAAACCTAAATACCACTTTGATTTTAAATAGTCCAAGTAGGTAATATTTTGACACATCATTAATGGATAGTGTTTGCTATCCCAGCTTGGAACCATTCCGCAAAATGTCATCATAAATCCACCTGTAGAGAAAAGCAACCCAAAAAAGACACCCGTATCCCCGTATACTTCATCTGCTCCCATGAAAATAAAACCATAAAGAACAAATAAAGCCCCCATAATTGTGGCTGATCTTGCTCTTTTAGTTCTCATTATTAATCTTAAATCATTTTTTAAAAAGACTGACATATTCCCAAAGCTGTCTAGCCAGTTGAAATTATTCATTTTTGCTTCTTTCACCTCCACATTCAAACCAGTATCAATTGATAAATTATTGGTAAAAAACCTATGAACACTTAAATATGTATATGCTAATAAAGCAATTGGAATTACCACAAAAATTGGTGTTTCATAAAATGAATTAAAGATAATTTTTGAGTAAATCGAGAAATCCAAAATTTCAAAATATTCGAGACCTTTCATAGAGGCCAATAAAATTCCAATACCTATTACAAGTCGATCTTTTTTATTGAGTAATATGTTGGTAAAATTAGTTGTATATACAATTGCAAATATTGAGATATTCCACATTGCAATATTTAGCAATTCAAAGCTTCCATTTTCAGGCTCAGAAATAAGAAATAAAGAAAATGGTATTAAATAAAAAACAGCAATTAAATTAAACATTGAAAAAAAGGTTTGATTCATTGCATAACGAATCACTTTAGACTTTTTTAAAGGAGTTAGTAAAAGAGCTCTAATATTTAAAACTGGAATTTTTTGAAATATATATCTGAATATTATCAAATATCCCAAAAGATAAAATATTTCTTCATTAATCCATGAAAAAGGATCTGGATATCTATCTCCTTCAGGATCGACTACACTTCCGCCAACGCCATGTATAAAGCCAAGAGCAAGGCTCATTAGGGTGGCATAAATAATCCAAAAAAACATAATGATTTTAGAAAATAGGCCGCTAGCAACAGACGCAGATCTAAAAAATGATTTCCATTGCAGTGAGGTTAGTCGAAACACAGCACTAAATTAACATTTTTACTGCTCTTCAAAAATGAATAGGTCTTTATACCTTTTAAAGTTGAAATTTTTTGTTGGATTAGCATTTATGATTTCAGCAATTATCAATTTCATAATTTTTTTATTGCAGCCCTCAATTTTTTTCAATTCAACAAGGAGTTTATGTATTTTAATTTCATCATTAATTTTTAATGATTTTTTAATGAGATTAGCTGTTTGGTTGATAAATAGTTTAAACTGATCTTCGGAACATTCTTGAATTAATTCCAGAGTCTGAAGAGTCTTTCCTCTTCTTCTAAATGCTTTATAATAATATTTTTTTATTTCAATTTGAAGATCTTCTTTGAATGTTTCAGACACTTTAGTATTAAATCAAGCTTTATGCCATTAGAAATTAACATAAAGGTAACATTCTCCCTAAGAAATATCTTTAAGTTTAAAGTATTAACCAAATTAATTAATAAATGAAAAAAATTACAATTATTGTTTCAATGCTATTTGTATTGACAACAACTGCTCAGAACAGTCCTGAAATTTGGATGAGTTATGAACTTAAACCTAAGAAAGGTATGGTAGAAAAATTTGAGCAAGCAGCTGCAAAAAAAATGAAAAAATATAATTCGACTGCTGAAACTGCTATGTTTACATTTAACATAATGGATGGTGAAAACCAAGGCATGTATGCTAGAGTTATAGGCTATAAAGATTGGGATTTCATGAATTCTCAAGAGGACAGATCTGATGAATTGAAGTATTGGAGAGATAATGTAGATCCATATATTGAAAATTCTACTGGTTGGAAAGTCTGGAGAAGAGAAAAAGGTGTTTCACATAACTGGTCACCTGAGACTACCTTTAAGTATATGTTAGTCCAAAGAAGGTTCATCAAGCCAGGAAAAGACCAAGATATATATCATTTTATGCAGAGAGCAAAAAAAGTATATGAAAAACACAACTATACTGGAATTGAAGGGGTCTTTAGAGTTATTTCTGGTGGAAATACAAATGAATACATTATTTGCACCGGTTTTAATGAATATGGAGTAGGAGGAGAATTCCCTGATACTGACAAAAATCTTGAAGAATTATATAATGAAATGTTTGGGTGGGAATCTTACAGAAAAGATGCTAGACTTTATAATGAAGCTCTTGAAATGTACAGTAGAACAACAGAAAGATATCATTTCAACGAAAAATTAAGCACATCAACAAACTAATACTACTATGAAAAAAATATTATCAATCACTTTACTATTTTTTGTTACACTATCCTACTCACAAAGATGGTCAGCTTATGGATTTAAAGTTTCGCCTGAAAATGAAGAAACAGTTGTAAAAATAATTGATGACTACTTTACAGCAAACAGCATTGAGGGAGTTACTGTAAGTCTTTATTCTATTATGTTTACAGCAGCTGATTTAAATTTTACTCACGAAGTAATTTTTAGCGGTGAGGCTGAGGCTATGGCTAAGCTTTATTCTCCAAATTTCCAAGATACTGCATGGCAATTATTTTCTTCTAAAATCAATAATTTTATAGAGGAAAATATTTTTTCAGCTAATGGCTGGAGAGCTTTTGAGTTTGGAGATGTAATGCCATTTCAGATGGTTGTTACATTTAAGGGTGATAATGAAAATGTAAATAAATGGAGAAATATGGAGAGAACCTTAAATGAGAAGTATCCAAGAGATTACAGATCTTTTGCATCAGGAGGAATAATTGTAGGTGGTCCTAGCAATGAAGCAGAACACTGGACGGTTATTGGCTGGAAAACTTATGAAGATTATCTAAATAATTGGCAAAATGATCAGAATTTTAGAAAAGAGAATCCAAAATTTGTAAAAGAAATGGAAAAAATGAACTCAGAAATTGATTATTCTGAGGTTGCTCCAGTTAAAAAATTTATGAGGCTTTTAGTTAAGCAATGGTAAAATAATCTCTTGTTAAACAATGATTAGCCCCCAAATTCTGGGGGTTTTTTATATTTACTTGTGAAAGAAAATTACTCTCTCGTAACAGGCGCTAGTTCAGGAATTGGTCTTGAAATTGCAAAATACTTGGCTTCTAAAAAGCATAACTTAATATTAACTGCTAGAAACGAACAAAAGCTAAAAGATATTTCATTAGAATTGATCAACAACTTTAAAATAAAATGTGATTATATAAGCTGTGATTTATCAAAGATTGAATCTCCAAAAGAAATTTATGATTCTTGTAATTCAAAAAATTATAATATAAATGTTCTTGTAAACAATGCTGGGTTTGCATTACCCAATTCTTTTGAAAAAACAACAATGGAAGATGAAGAGAGATTTTTACGAGTCCTTTCAACTTCTGTAATTTCATTGACCAAAATATTTATAAACGATATGATTCTAAATAAGGAGGGAAAAATTATGATAGTTTCATCTGTTGCTGCTTATGCTCCTCCTTCAAAAATTCAAGTTCTTTACGGTCCAGTTAAAACATTCATGAATAGGTTTAGTGAAGCTTTGAATTTAAGCTATAATAATATCGGAATTACATGTACGGCTTTATGTCCCGGATATACAGTGACTAATTTTCATACAGCAAGCGGAGTGCAAGATGAAATGGATAGAGTTCCTAAGTTTTTAAAGAAATCTGCAAAAAGAATTGCTATCGAAGGTGTTGATGGCATGTTAAAAGGAAAGAAAATTGTTGTTCCTACTAAGACATGGAAAGTAATAGTTTTTCTTTTAAAAATTGTACCTAAATCTGTTTTCGATTTTCTGAGCTCAATTATGGCTCCAGGAAGATATGATGATTAAAAATCTACATCTGGTATTGATGATCCATGAGGATCAATTGTTTTTGCGTTAACCATTAATTTAACTTTTCTAAAAAATTCAGGTGAGTTAATGTGTTCTATTTCTTCTGCTATTTCATGAACTTCGTTTGACTTGAAACCCATAACATCAACAAGAAAAGATTCAATAAGCCTGTGTTTAGCAACAATTTTTTTTGAAAGGTTATTCCCTTTTTTTGTTAGAAGAATAGGTTTGTATGGGCCTGTGCTAACAAGCCCCATACTCACTAATTTTTTTAACATATTTGAAACAGAAGATTTTGAAACACCTAATTTTAAACTTAATTGGCTAACAGAAACTTTTTCATCTGATTCTACTAGCTTATAAATTTCTTTTAGGTAATGTTCCTTTTCCTTAGTTTTTTTCAAATCTGTCTGCGTTCATTACTTTGTTCCATGCTTGAACGAAATCATTAACAAATTTTTCTTTGTTATCATCTTGCGCATATAATTCAACATAAGATCTCAAAATTGAATTCGAACCAAAAACTAAGTCAACTGCAGATGCAGACCACTTCAAATTTCCTGAAGATCTGTCCTTAACTTCATACTTGTTATCCCCAACAATGTGCCATGTATTGTTCATGTCTGTTAGATTAACAAAAAAGTCATTCGATAAAACTCCTAGTCGATCACTAAATAGCCCCTGATCATTTCCTATATGATTTGCGCCTAGTACACGCATTCCTCCAATTAAGACAGTCATCTCAGGCGCTGTTAAGCCTAAAAGTTGTGCATGATCAACCATTAATTCTTCTGCACTAGCGATTGGTTCATTACTACACCAGTTTCTAAAAGCATCAGCTGCAGGTTCAAGATTAGAAAAAGATTCTTCATCTGTCATATCCTTAGTTGCATCACCTCTACCTTTATGAAATGGCACTTCAATTTCAAAACCAGCAGAATGAGCAGCTTCTTCAACAGCGGAGTTTCCTGCTAAAATAATTGTATCTGCTAAACTAGCTCCAAACTCATCAGCTATGGATTTTAATACATCAAGTGTTTTAGATAATCTTGAAGGCTCATTGGATTCCCAGTTATTTTGTGGAGACAAAGCAATTCTTGCTCCATTAGCTCCACCTCTTAAATCAGATCCTCTAAATGATTTGGCACTATCCCATGCAACTGTAATTCGGTCTGAAATTGATAATCCAGATTCAAATATTTTTGATTTTACAGCAGATTCGTCATAGCTTTTGTTTCCTGGATTAACAGGGTCTTGCCATATTAAATCTTCTGATGGAATTCCAGGTCCTATGTATCTAGTTTTTGGTCCCATATCTCTGTGAGTTAACTTGAACCAAGCTCTAGCAAAAGTGTCTGAAAAATATTCTTGATCATCTTTAAATTTCAAA